>DATJQB010000496.1:0-2993 GCA_035506075.1 Bacteroidota bacterium
CGGTGCCACATCAGGTATGTTTCCGTCAATCACGCTTGTGTGGCGTGCCCAGTCGGCCGGTTTGGACGAATGACCGCGACGATCATCCCGGCCCCGGTAACGATGAGACCGGAGAATCCTGGCGCGTCCATCATCCAACGATGGAACCTCTTGTGAGTGTATGACGTTTTTCTGTACTTGAAGTCAGGCAAATTTCTGCATGACAACGGAATCGAATCCATGAAGCAAACGCACGTGAGATCTGAAGACTTTTACGCCTCGATCCCGGCTGTCCACGATTTTGACGCGCTGACAGATCCGGCTCACTTCCATCCGCTGCCGGGAGACTGGTATCTTGCGATCGGTGACGTCGTGAATTCAACGGGGGCCATCCAGGCGGGAGAATACAAGGCCGTCAACACGGTCGGTGTATCGGTTATTGCTGCGATCACCAACGGTCTGAAGCCGCTCGACGTGCCGTACGTGTTTGGCGGAGACGGCGCTCTTGTGTGTGTTCCTTCCTCACAAATCAGGAAGGTCGGCGAAGCGCTCGCTGCGACGGCCGCGATGGCTCGCTCGAGCTTCTCACTTGAGCTGAGGACGGCGCTGATTCCAGTCTCGTATCTCCGTCAGCAGGGGCAGGAGATGCTCGTGGCGCGTCAACGGGTCTCCGCTTACTACGACCAATGCGCGTTCTTCGGCGGAGGCGCGCTCTACGCTGAGGACCAGCTCAAATCGGGCAGGCTTCCTGCCGAGTTCCTTGTGAAACCGGATCCCGGCGCGGCCGCGGATTTCTCGGGGCTCGAATGCCGATGGAAGGAAGTGCAGAGCCCGGAAGAGGAGACTGTGGCGGTGATCATCCGCGCAAACGTTTCTGCTGATCGTTCCATGCAGGTATACAAACGCGCTCTGGCACGCTTGACGGAAATTTACGGAGATGCCAACACGTGTCGCCCGATCACGAAGGAGCGGCTCGATGTTTCGTTTTCGTCGTTCATCCTCCGTCACGAGGCGCTCGTCCGGACTTGGGGAGCAGACATGGGGAAGAGAGTCTTGTACAAAATTCGACAGCGATTACAGTCGTTTCTTGGGTGGTTGTTCTTCCTGACCGGTCTGAAATTCGGCGGTACAGACTGGGGGCAATACAAGGACGAACTCACCATGAACACCGATTTCAGAAAGTTCGATGGTTACCTTCGACTGGTCCTCGCCGGGACAAGGGCAAAACGAAAAGCTCTTGAGGAATCTCTCGAGGAAATGAAGAGGCGCGGCGAGGTTTCGTACGGCATTCATGTTTCCACCTCGACGATTATGACATGCCTCGTGAGGCAGCGTCAGCATTCTCATGTACATTTTGTCGATGCGTCGGGCGGCGGCTATGCAGCCGCGGCGAAGGCGATGAAAGAAAATGGCTGAGACCGCGTATCCAATTGAACGGAACAAAGGAGACACCAATGATTGACAGGAAGAAGACAGCCCTTGTCGTGATCGATCTTCAAAAGGGGATCGTTGGCATTCAATCCGAGCCGCATTCATCCGGCACGGTTGTTGAAAATGCAGCAAAACTCGCCAAGGAATTCAGGAAGAATGGGATGCCGGTTTTTCTCGTACGTGTGACACCATCCCCGGACGGGAAGGATGGACTGCAGCCGATGACCGACAACAAGCCTCCGGCGATGAATCGGGCTCCGGATTGGGCGGACATTGTCCCCGAGCTGGGACCTGAGCCCGCCGATCATGTGATCACGAAGCGCCAGTGGGGAGCTTTCTACGGGACGGAACTTGATCTCCAGCTTCGGCGGAGGGGGATCGACACAATTGTGCTCTGCGGGATTTCAACGAACATCGGTGTTGAGAGCACCGCCCGCTTTGCGTTCGAGTACGGGTACCAGCAGATCTTCGTCGAGGATGCTTCGTCATCCCGCTCAAAGGAAGACCACGAACACACCTTTCGAACGACGTTCACCCGATTGGGGAGGATTCGCACGACGGCGGAGATTGTCGCAGATCTGAAGTGATTGAGATTTCCCTGCCGCACGCCGTGCAGGCGAAGAAGTTTGTACAGTGGTCATCTCACAATCAGAATATTCGACCTCAGCTGCACCGGGCGTCTGTGGAGCTGGCCGCGATTGTTTTCAGCTTGCGGCGGATTCCATGTTCCAATCGATCCTGGTCAGCGACGCCACTGTCAGACAGACACAAACCACTTGCGACTGACCCGGTTTGGGGAAAACGTCGTTCTGGTGCTTGTCGTGTCACCGGCTTCCACTTTCATCAACAGTTGTTCGGGAAAGAATAAGTTACTCTAAGGGAACTGATGCTTCACTGTTTACGACGCGGATCTATTGTCTCGATTGTTTGCGTCATCGCCGCGATGTCGGTCCCATCGCTTACCTTCGCCTGCCAGTCAGAATGGACGCAAGGCATCATAAAAAGCGAGCTTGTCTTCGAACGAGCGCCGTTCAAGTCCTGCCATGCTTCGACGATTGCTGAGACGCCATCAGGCCTCGTTGTCGCCTTCTTCGCAGGTACACGCGAGGGAAGTGCCGACGTATCGATCTGGGTTTCCCGGTTCATTCGGGGTACGTGGACGCCACCTAAGGAAGTGGCGAATGGGATTCAGTCAGGGGGTGAGCGTGAGCCGTGTTGGAATCCCGTCTTGTTTCAGATTCCTGGCGGGAGACTGCTGCTTTTCTACAAGGTGGGACCAAGCCCTTCGGAATGGTGGGGAATGATGGCGCGTTCGACGGACGGAGGCGCGACCTGGTCCGATCCTCAACGATTGCCCGATGGAATCCTCGGTCCCATCAAGAACAAACCTATTCTGCTTGCGAACGGAGTTCTCCTCGCTCCTTCAAGCACCGAGCACGGGAACTGGAACGTGCACGTCGAATCGACCCGGGACGAAGCGGTGACGTGGCAGAGGACAGCCTCGATCCCCACGGATGGGGTGATGAATGTCATTCAGCCGACGATCGTGACGCACCGTGACGGCAGGCTCCAGATGCTCTGCA
>DATJQB010000497.1:0-2351 GCA_035506075.1 Bacteroidota bacterium
GACGTGGACACCTCGAGACTCGCGACAATCGGACCAGCGATCGTGACATCAGAAGCCAATCGATCTCCCTTGAATGTTAACACGTCCGGCCGATAGGAGGCAAATCGTTGATCCTCGCTGAGGATTTCCCGGGCAATGCCCGATCGGATCTCCCTTGTGACAGGCACAGGCCTTGAAGGATCGCTGATGTATTCTGAATACTCGGCCGCCCCGCTCTTCGGAGACTCAAACGAAAGCTTTCCCTCCGGTTGCAGGTAGATGTTCTTTTCCTTGGCCCCCCTTGGTGGCCAGGCGTCAAGCTGATGCCAGATGTTGGTCCCTGTTTCGAATACGATCGCCTCACCCTTCGGAGCTTCCCCCTTCCCTTTGAGGTAGTAATTGAAAAACGGAAGCTGAACATTTTCCCGGAACCAAAGAGATGTTTTTGATCCCCAACTCAGATCTCCAAGATGATCTCCGTCGTCCCTGTTCCACTCGCCGTGGAACCACGGTCCCATCACAAGGCTGTTCGCAATTCCCGGATTGTTCTTCTCGATTGATTTGTACGTCAGGAGGGGACCCAGCATATCCTCCTGGTCGAACCATCCTCCGACCGTCATGACGGCAGGCTTGATGTTTTTGAGATGAGGGTACACGAGCATCGGCTTCCAAAATTCGTCAAGCGTCTCGTGCTGCATCATCTTCGTCCACATCGCAACGCTGTCTTTGAAGTAAAGCTTGTTTGCGTTCGAGAGCGGGCCCATCGAAAGGAAGAAGGAGTACGCATCCGGAACCCTGGGGCCGAAATTGAATACCATCCTCGTGGTTGGGCCCGGGCGAGGGTGGCCGAAGAACATGTAAAACCCAAAATCCTGCGCAAGAAAGAACGCGCCGTTGTGATGTTCGTCGTCGCCTATGAACGGATCGGCGATCGGAGCCTGTGGTGACGTTGCCTTGACCGCTGGATGGGCGTCGATCGTCCCCATCGTGGTATAAAATCCCGGATATGATATCCCGGTAATCCCGACGCGGCCGTTATTGTGGGGAAGGTTCTTGACGAGCCAGTCAACCGTATCGTATGTGTCCGTGGTTTCATCGATGTCGTTCTTCGACCCCTTCGCAGGGTTGTAGGGGCGAAGATCAACGAATTTCCCCTCGGACATGAAACAACCCCGCACGTCCTGGTAAACGAACACATATCCTTCACGAACCTCGAACATGGATGGAACCATGCTGTTGCGTGTTGAACTCAAGCCGTACGGCCCGACACTGTAGGGCGTGCGGTTCAGTATGATCGGATACTCCTGAGCGGTGTCCCTGGGGAGATAGATGGAGGTGAAAAGCCTGACACCATCGCGCATCGTGATGTAGCACTCCATCTTGCGGTAATGCTCTTTGATATAGAGAGAATCCTGTGCGACTGCCTGCTGTCCGACCAGTGCGAATATGCTCAAACCGAGCAAGGTGAACAAGAAAATCCGAATGCGCGATTTCATCTCCAAGTACTCCTCCGGAGTTCTTACGTATTGAACATTCCTCACAACGCTCACAGCCGCCGCTTGATCAGGCATGACATCAGCGCGTTTGGTTGTGAGGTTTATTTCAGGATCACGAGGCAGCCTGCCATGATATCATGGAGCGCCTGCTTTCGTTCTGTGAATCCAGCCATGATGTAGCCGATGCTCAGGATGAGTCCCGAGATGATCTTGCCGAAGAACCTGCCTGACGCTTTTCCGAAAGAGATTCGGTTTCCCGAAAGGTCAGTCACGATAATCCCCAGCGCGAGCTTGCCGAGCGTAGCCTGCTTCACGGATGATTCCATGATCGCGTAGTAGAGCCAATCGAGTATAATGATCGCCAGAATCGCGGTCAGGTATGCGGCAATGAGAGCGACGATAAATCCCATTGCGCTGAAGCCTTCCTCCATCACTCCCGTGCCGACGCCGATACCAAACAACGCAAGGGCGGGAAGGAACAGGACGAACGAAACGAAGCCGATGATCAATTGGTCGATGAGGTGCGCTACAAACCGTCTCCAGAATCCTGCATACCGGAACGCGGGAGGCTGAGGCGGACTCATTGGCGTGGGTGCTTGCACGGGCTGCATGGTTCCTCCTTGAGTTGTGTGAGCAGAGTGATCGATCGAGAGCGGTGCTTCACCGGGATATCCCCAGTTGTGACAGAATAAATGCCGTATTGAACGCCTGTTCCCGATATGCATCGTAGCGCCCCGAGGCACCGCCATGTCCTGCTCCCATGTTGATCCTGAAAAGAAGCAGATTGCTGTCGGTTTTCATCGAGCGAAGTTTCGCGGTGTACTTCGCGGGCTCCCAGTACATGACCTGACTGTCATTCAGCGAGGTTGTGATGAG
>DATJQB010000498.1:0-9863 GCA_035506075.1 Bacteroidota bacterium
CGCAATTCCCCATTGACGGATTCTCGAAGACATGCATCCTGGAAGGTACTGACGAGCTGGGATACATCATGAAGTTTGAACAAAAGATCGCTGCATTCGAAGAGCGCCGCATATAGAGGGGGAGGGCGAGGGTGAACATACAAATCTACGACACGACGCTCCGCGACGGGACTCAACGCGAAGGAATCTCGCTTTCATGCGACGACAAGCTGAAGATCGCACAAAGGCTGGACGACCTCGGCGTTGATTTCATCGAGGGAGGGTGGCCGGGTTCCAATCCGAAAGATGCCGAATTCTTCCGTCGGGTGAAGCAATGCACGCTTCAGCATGCAGTCATTGCCGCGTTCGGATCAACGTGCCGGGTTGGCGGCGACCCGGCGACAGACGCAAACATACAGGCCTTGCTGGATGCCCAGACGGATGTGTGTACGGTCGTGGGGAAGACCTCGATGCTTCATGTCAGGGATGTTCTCCAAACGACTCCTGAAGAGAACCTGCGCATCATCACGGAGAGTATCCGGCACCTGCGCTCAAACGGTCGTCGTGTGATTTACGATGCGGAGCACTTTTTCGATGGCTATAAACTCGACAGCCCCTACGCGATCCAGACGCTGAAAGCCGCTTTTGAAGGCGGGGCCGAGATGACGGTCCTGTGCGATACAAACGGCGGAAGCATGCCGTGGGAGATTGCCGCGATTGTCGGGGATGTGAAACGACAAGGCCTGGGACCGCTTGGGATCCACACGCACAACGACGGCGAGTGTGCTGTTGCCAATTCGATTACAGCACTCAAGGAAGGATGCGTTCACGTCCAGGGGACGATCAACGGGTACGGGGAACGATGCGGCAATGCCAACCTCATATCGGTGATGGCAGATCTCGAATTGAAAATGGGGATGAAGTGTCTGCCTGATAATAGTCTGAGGAAACTGACCGAGCTCTCGCATTTCGTTTCTGAAGTGACGAACCTTGCGCCCGACGAACATCTCGCGTATGTCGGCAAGTCTGCATTTGCTCACAAGGGGGGAATTCACGTCGCTGCAATTCGAAGGAATGAGACTTCGTATCAGCACATCGATCCGACGCTCGTGGGCAACCAGCTTCGCGTCGTAGTCTCAGAATTGTCCGGCCGGGGCAATCTGCTGAGCAAAGCAAAGGAATACGGACTCGACATCGATGCAGGCCCCGAAGTGGCTGAAGTTCTCAACGAGATCAAAGCGCTGGAAGCACGAGGGTTCTCGTTCGAAGCGGCTGAGGCGTCCGTCGCGCTCATGATGAAACGTCAGCAGCCAGACTATACTGCTCCCTTCGAGCTTATCGATTTCGCGGTGAACGTCGAGCACCGCAAAGGGCGCGGTCTCTTTGCCGAGGCCTCCGTGAAAGTGCAGGTTGGCGACAGGGTGATGCACACGGTCGCAGAAGGAAACGGTCCCGTCAACGCCCTCGACGGGGCATTGCGAAAAGCTCTCTCACCGATCTACGCGACAATTGACTCCTTCCACTTGGCGGACTACAAGGTGAGAATCCTGGACGGTGGGCTTGGTACTGCGGCCATCACCCGGGTTCTTATCGACACTCAAAATGGCACCGGGCGATGGAGCACAGTCGGCGCCAGCGCAAACATCATCGAGGCGAGCTGGCGTGCGCTCGCTGACAGCGTCGAGTATGGACTCATGCTGGCATAACGTATCACACAAACCTAGGGAACTGGAATTGAAAGCACATATCGTCACGTTGCCCGGCGATGGCATTGGACCGGAAGTGACCGGCGCAGCAGCGAAGGTTCTGAAGAAGGTGGCCGGAAACAAAGGACACGAGTTTACGTTCGAGGAGCATCTCATCGGCGGATGTTCCATCGAGCGACACGGAACGGCACTCACCGAGCAAACGCTGAGTGCGTGCAAAACGTCTGCCGCCGTCCTTCTCGGAGCCGTCGGAGGACCCAAATGGGACAACCCGACCGCCTCCGTTCGTCCGGAGCAGGGCTTGCTCGCGATCCGCAAAGGACTGGGGCTGTACGCAAATCTTCGTCCGGTTCGTTCCCATCCCGCGCTGCTCGATTCCTCGCCTGTGAAACCGGACCGGCTGAAAGGTGTCGATATGGTTGTTGTTCGGGAACTGACCGGCGGACTCTATTTCGGTGAACCGAAGGGGCGTTCGACCGTCGATGGCCACGTGAGGGCCGTGGACACTATGGAGTACTTTGATTTTGAAATCGATCGGATCATCAGGCTGGCATTCCGGCTCGCATCCACACGCAGGAAGAAAGTCACCTCGGTGGACAAAGCCAATGTTCTCGAGTCTTCAAGACTGTGGCGTCAAATCGCGACCGAGAGCGGCAAATCGAATCCGTCCATCATGCTCGAGCACATGCTTGTCGACACAGCGTCGATGAGACTGATCACTTCTCCGGCGTCCTTCGATGTGCTTGTGACAGAAAATACGTTTGGCGACATTCTGACAGATGAGGCGTCGGTGCTTGCCGGGTCGATGGGGATGCTGCCGTCGGCGTCGCTCGGTGAAGATGGGCCGGGATTGTATGAACCCATTCACGGTTCTGCCCCTGATATCGCGGGCAAAGGAATCGCAAACCCTCTTGGAAGTATCCTGAGTGCGGCGCTTCTTCTCCGTTACAGCCTCCACCTTGAAGAAGAAGCGAAATCTGTCGAAACTGCAGTTGACACTGCAATTTCAGATGGCATGCGGACCGTTGATCTTGGAGGATCGCTTTCCACCGATCAGATGACTCAGGCGGTTCTCGATCGCATCCGGTAGTTCCGATCGAATCCAACGTTGAACGAAAGACCAACACCACTTCATACTTATACAGGAGAATCCAGTACCATGGCACGAATGAATTTCGGCGGAGTGACAGAAGAAGTTGTGACGCGCGAAGAATTTCCTCTTACCCGGGCCCAGGAACAGCTGAAGAACGAAATTGTGGGAGTGATCGGTTATGGTCCACAAGGACACGGACAGTCACTGAACATGCGTGACAACGGCATCAACGTCATCGTCGGGCAGCGCAAAGGGGGAAAGGGATGGGACGATGCGGTTCGTGATGGCTGGGTTGAGGGGAAGAACCTTTTCCAGAATATTGAAGAGGTTGTCGACAAAGCGACGGTTGTTCAATACCTGCTCTCCGACGCCGGCCAGAAAGAACAATGGCCGCTCGTGAAGAAGCACCTGCGCAAGGGACAGGCATTGTTCTTCTCTCATGGGTTCTCGGTGGTCTTCAAGGAGCAAACGGGGGTTGTTCCTCCGGCGGATGTCGATGTCATTTTGGTCGCGCCCAAGGGCTCCGGCCGGACAGTGCGCACCAATTATCTTGCCGGAAGCGGAATCAACGCGAGCTACGCAATCTTCCAGGATGCCACGGGCAAAGCGAAAGAACGAGTGCTTGCTCTTGGGATTGCGATAGGATCGGGATATCTTTTTCCGACGAGTTTCGACAAGGAAGTCTACAGCGACTTGACGGGCGAACGCGGCGTGCTCATGGGAGCGATCGCCGGGTTGATGAAAGCGCAATACGACACGTTGAGGGCCATGGGCCATACGCCGAGCGAAGCGTTCAATGAAACTGTGGAAGAAGCAACACAAAGTCTGTATCCGCTCGTTGGCAATCACGGAATGGATTGGATGTTTGGTGCCTGCAGCACGACAGCACAGCGCGGTGCATTGGATTGGGCCAAACGGTTCGAGGCAGCGACGAAGCCATTGTTCGAACTCCTGTATCGTGATGTCCAGGAAGGGGTCGAGACACAACGCGTGCTGGATACGTGTGGAGCCAGGGACTATCGGCAGAAGCTGCAGGCAGAACTGGATGAGTGGAAAAACTCGGAAATGTGGCAGGCGGGGGCAATGGTCCGGTCCTTGAGACCGGAGAATCAGAAAAAGAAATAGATCATCGTGCGGAGGGGAACATGCTGAAGCGGTATTATGATGAAGCAACATTGAATTCAATGGCTCGCATTGAGGCCTTGATGAGTGAAGAGCTGAAGACGATTCGTCTTCGGGAGTTGGAATCGTCGATAGCCTCGGAGCCCGGGTTGAAGTCGGTGCTCGCGAAAATTGCCGAGATTCATGCACAAGTGTATGCTGAGTTGGAATCCTATCTTCGCGAACTTCGCTCGCTCAATGAAATCACGCTGCAGATCAACGAGATGTTTTTGTGAAGCACGGGTGAAGTTCGGGGGAGGGGAAGGTGTGGGTGATGGTTCTGCGCGTCAATCTGCTGGTCTCACTGAAACACCATCGTCAACGATTGAGAATTGGATAAACAATGATCATTGTCATGAAAGCCGGGGCAAGCCGGCAGCAGACCGAACACGTCTTTGAAAAAGTGAGGGAACTGGGGTATCAGGTCCATCCGATTTTTGGAGAGCAACGAACAGTCATCGCTTGTGTAGGAGATGAGCGGGGGAAGTCGAGGCTGCAGGCGCTTGATTCGCTCGACGGCGTCGAAAGTGTCGTGCCGATCCTCAAACCCTTCAAGCTCGCCGGGAGGGAATGGAAGGATGCCAGGAGCCAGATCATACTCCAGCCAAAGCAGGGAGAATCACCGACCGTTATCGGCAACGGCCACTTCGTTGTCATGGCAGGTCCATGCTCGGTCGAAAGCCGCGAACAGATTCTCCTTTCCGCCCAACAAGTGAAAGCAAGCGGAGCCAAAATTCTTCGGGGTGGAGCGTTTAAGCCGCGCACATCCCCGTACAGTTTCCAGGGGCTGGAAGAAGAAGGGTTGAAGCTTCTTGCGGAGGCGGGAAAAAAAGAAGGGATGCATGTCATCACAGAGGTTATCACCCCCGGCGATGTTGCACTTGTCGCTGACTACGCTGACATTCTGCAGATTGGTGCGCGCAACATGCAGAATTTCGCGTTGTTGAAGGAAGTCGGCCGGATTCGAAAACCCGTCATGCTGAAACGGGGGATGTCCAGCACGCTGAAAGAGCTGCTCATGTCCGCCGAGTACATACTTTCTCAGGGCAATTACGACGTCATACTGTGCGAGAGAGGAATCCGAACGTTTGAAGACTACACCCGCAACACCTGCGATTTGTCCGCAGTACCGGCCTTGAAGGAAATGAGCCATCTCCCGGTCGTGGTGGATCCGAGTCATGGGACCGGCGTGCGAAGTCTCGTGACGCCGCTTGCAAAAGCAGCGGTGGCTGTTGGCGCAGATGGGCTCATTGTCGAGGTGCATCCGAATCCGGAAGAAGCATTTTCCGACGGAGCTCAGTCGCTTCTTCCGTCGCAGTTCCAGACGATGATGGAGTGGGTCCGGAAGCTGACGGCCCTGGAAGGGAAGCAATTGTAGGATAAAACAGCGTTTCATACCTGAACAAAAAAAATCACACGGCATTTGCCTTTCTCTCCAATCTCCCGTAGTTTCGGAGAGCAATCTGCAGAACCAGGCGATGCCGCTGCGATGGCTTCTTCCTGTATTCTCCCCTAATCACTTTCTACGCATAGCGATATAAAGGATTTCCGCGTCACGTTGGAGATTTCGATATGATCATCGCTGATCTGAACAGAACTGAGGGTCGAAGGTACCCGGCACGGCGCAGAACTCAGAACCTCGTCGGCGGAGCTTCTCCTATTCAGGCAACAATGTTCAGCATGGGGTATGTAACCCTCGACGTGAACGGGGGTCAGGTTCCCTGGCATAACCAGGAACAGGAGGAAGTGTACTTCATTGTGAACGGGACCGCCGAAATGTGTCTCGGGGAGGAGCGCGTCACGCTGACCACCGGCCAGGCTGCATATATCCCAAGCCGGGTCTTTCATCAATTGACGAACATCGGTGAAACACCGCTTCACATGATCTACTGCTACGGGCCGGCGGGAGATGTTGCACACTGGCGGCAGGAGCTGGATGGAACGCTTCCGAAGGCGGGCGTTGAAGCACCGCCGCTTCCGGCAGGCGCCCGACCCCAGTGCACGGATAAACCCTGACGGCGAGATCGTACTTTTGAAAACTTGTTTGGAGTAAGATTGTAATGGACAAACCGCGTATCCACACTCTCGGCATCATCATGAATGGTGTGACAGGCCGTATGGGGTCCCGCCAGCATCTCGAGCGATCGATCCTCGCAATACGGAACCAGGGAGGTGTGAAGACGAAGTCCGGTGAGGTCATCATGCCCGATCCGATTCTTGTCGGGCGCAACGGAGAGAAACTGAAGGCGATGGCTGATAAGTACGGCCTCAAACGCTATTCGACTGACCTTGACCAATGTCTCGCCGACCCGACGAATGTCATCTACTTTGATGCTCAGACAACGAGTCAGCGCAGCGCATCCGTAACGAAAGCTATCAAGGCAGGCAAATCGCTCTATTGTGAGAAGCCGATCACAAGCACGTTCGACGAAGCAATGGTTCTGACGAGAGCGGCTGTCGCTGCCGGCCTGAAAAACGGGGTTGTGCAGGACAAGCTTTGGCTTCCGGGACTCTTGAAGCTCAAGTCCCTTGTCGATAGCGGATTCTTTGGAAAAATACTCTCGGTAAGAGGAGAGTTCGGTTATTGGGTCTTCGATGGAAAGGATCAGCCGTGCCAGCGTCCCTCCTGGAACTACAGGAAAGAAGAAGGGGGTGGGATCATCACGGACATGCTTTGTCATTGGAGGTACGTGATCGACAACCTCTTTGGGACTGTTTCGGCAGTCTCGTGCCTCGGCGCGACACACATTGAGAGCCGCCTCGATGAGGCCAGGAAAGAATACAAGTGTACGGCAGATGACTCCGCATATGCGACATTTCTTTGTGCGAACGGGGTGATCTGCAACTTCAACTCCTCGTGGTCCGTTCGCGTCCGTCGCGACGACCTGCTGACGCTTCAGGTCGATGGAACGCACGGATCTGCAGTCGCAGGGCTGCACAAATGTGTCGCTCAGAGCGCCGCTTCAACACCGACCTATGTCTGGAATCCAGACATCGAAAGCCCAATCGACTACTTTGCCGGCTGGAAGGAAGTTCCTCCACCTCAGGAGATGGACAACGCATTCAAGATGCAATGGGAGCTCTTCCTGAGACATGTCGTTGACAATGAGCCGTTTCCCTGGACGTTCCTCGAAGGAGCGAAAGGAATTCAGCTTGCTGAGCTTGCTATGAAGAGTTGGGGAGAGAAAAAATGGGTCGATGTGCCCGAGTTGAAAGTCTAGCAGCACGCGCAGAGAGTTCACCAACAACCGCCTCCCATGGGAGGCGGTTTTCTTTTTAGAAGAGGTGAATGTTTGGCAGGAAGCAAGCGTCGCCTGGGCTGGACTTAACCTTCATGACTCGTCGGCTCGTAGATGTACCGAATCCATTGAGCGAAGAACTCCAGACCGTGGCTTCTCCAACGGTTGATCGGCTTGTTGACATCGAGGTTGGCCGGGAGTGGAACATCTGATCGGCCGAGGGCGGCATCCCGCCTGTATTCCTCGACGAGGCGCTGCGCTTCATACTCGGGATGCCCGAGATGCATGAGGAAGCGCCGGTCGGAGCTTTCGAAAATTGTATACCCGCCGTTGTCTGAGTGTGCAAGCAGATTGATTCTTCCCCGCTCGTGCTCTCCCTCCAGAACCTTGTCTGATATTCCCGAATGTCGGCTCTGGACACACCAGAACATATCATCCAGCTCTCCCGTGATCGGATGTGACCGGTCGAGATTGCGTGTCTCGAATACACCGAAGAGCTTTTGCCTGAACATCTCCTTTTCGATCCCCACCATTTTCGCGAGAGCCATTCCTCCCCAGCAGATTCCGAACGTGGAAGTAATGTTTTGACGGGCAAACGTCAGAATTGTGGTGATTTCGTCCCAGTAGCTTACCTGCTCGTACTCCATTTCCTCGACTGGTGCGCCGGTGACGACGAGGCCATCGAGCGGAGTTTTGGCGATGGCGTTCTCGAAATAATCGTAGTAGGAGGTCAGGTGATCGAGATCCGTGCTCTTGTATGAATGAGAATGGAGCCGTATCCAAACAGGCTCAATCTGAATAATGGTCCGGCTGAGGGGGAACAGGAGGTATGGCTCATACGCCTCCCCCTTCGGCATGATGTTGAGGATGCCGACCCGGAGCGGACGAATATCGGCACGGTTCGCTTCATCTTCAGAAATGCAGAGCACACCCCGCTGTTCGAGCTCTCCGCGGTGCCGGTGTCTGTCAGGAAGCACGACGCTCATTGTTCTTCTCCTCGTTGCCCTATTTCATCGATTGTGAGACGTGGATAATGTCGTTGAACAAGCCCGATGCCGTAAGCTGAGCGCCTGCTCCACCTCCTCGAACGACGAGAGGTTGCTTGTACAAGATCCTTGTTGTGAGCGAGACGATGTTATCATTGCCTGACAAGTAGAAGAAAGGATGATCGCTCGCGATCTCCTCAACGCCTGCCTGGGCGCGTCCATGTTCAAAGCGCGCAAGAAACATGAGCTTGCGGCCGGCTGCTTGCGCCGACTGTCTCCTCCGCTCTAGGATCGGATCGGCATGCCGCAGTGCCGCAAGGAAATCATTGCCGGAAAAAACGTCGTCCGGGAGATATGGCTCCATGGAAATATCGCTCAACTCCATCGGGTAGCCGGATTCACGAATAAGGATCAGCAGTTTACGGGCTACGTCGATCCCGCCGAGATCTGTTCTTGGATCGGGTTCCGTGTAGCCGCGTTGTTTTGCTTCCTCGACAGCTGCGCTGAAGGGAGTCCCGCTGTTCAGACAATTGAACAGGAAGCTCAGTGTTCCTGAAAGCACAGCCTCGATCCGTTCGATGGAGTCGCCCGTCTGGGTGATGCTTTTGATCGACTCAACAATCGGCAGGGCAGCCCCGACGTTCGTGCTGTACCGGAATTCCGCTCCATGAGTCGATGCCGCAGACCGAAGGCTCCGGTAGAACTCGTACGATAGCGTGTTGGCGACTTTGCTGGAGGTGATGACGCTGATGCTTGATCCGAGCAGGTTGAGATATTGGCGCGCTGTCTCCTCCTTGCCTGTGCAATCGATGACGATGGAATTCGCTACGTTGAGCTCCCGCACGTTCTGTGTGAAACTCTCGAGATCCGACTTCTGTGTGCTTGAAGAGAGCAGAGACCTCCAATGGCACAGGTCGATACCGCGCTCGTCGAACAGCATTTGCCTGCTGTTCGCGATACCGATGAGTCTGAAACGCGTTCGGAGCGAGGTGCGCGCGAACTCTTCCTGGTCCTTCAGCAGCTCCAGCAGTGCGCTTCCCACGAGCCCCGGGCCGATGAGGAAGAGGTTGAGCGTTTTCTGGCGCGAAAGGAAAAGGTGATCGTGAAGGGCGTTCATCGCTTTCTGGAGGTCGGCCTGTTTCAGGACCAGCGTCAAATTGCGGTCCGAAGAGCCGTGAGCTATTGCGCGAAGCGTAATACCGTTGCGGCCAAGAGCTTCGAAGATTTTGCCCGTGACACCGGGAATGTTCTGAACCCGGTCCCCCACGATGGCGATGATTGAACAGTCGTGTTCAACGCGGATTGCCGAAATCTGACCGTGATGAAGCTCCACTCGGAACTCAAGCTCAACGACTTCGCGCGCCGTCCTGATGTGTTCGGTGGTGATCGCAAGGCAGATGCTGTGCTCCGAAGAAGACTGCGTCACGAGCGTGACTTCGATTTCCTTCCGGGCAAGTGCTGCGAAAATCCTGGACGCAATTCCGACGGTGTGCAGGATGCCTTCTCCTGTGACTTTGAGGAGGCTGACGCCGTCCATGCATGCGATCCCCTTGACAGGGCTGTCGGGATCGGGGGAAACGCGCTCGCTGATGAGAGTCCCCTTGAACGCCGGATTGAATGTATTCCGGATGCGAATGGGGATCTTCTTGTGAAGAGCAGGAAGCATGGTCGGTGGATGGATGACTTTTGCTCCGAAGTG
>DATJQB010000499.1:0-3290 GCA_035506075.1 Bacteroidota bacterium
GACCATGGTATTTTCCCCGAACGGCGGGATCTACAAATCCACGGATCGTGGAACCACCTGGCGTTGCACGAGTGCAGATACGATTTCCGGACTGTACATCTGGATCAACGCACTTCTGGTCACGCCTACAAACGCCGTCCTGGCGGGTGTCGGCGGAACAACGGATGGCGGGACGATCTTCCGCTCTTCGGACGAGGGTGAGCATTGGACGTGCGTGCGAAGGATTCTTCATTCTGCATCAGCGCTGCAGCTCACCGCAGACTCAGGGGGAATTATATATTGTGGCACAATGGGGGACGGCGTGCTTCGTTCTACTGACGATGGAATATCCTGGGCTCCTCTCGGCGCTGAAGTCGCAGGATTGTCCGTGCCCTCTCTCGTCGCAACGGCGGCGAATGAGATCTTTGCCGGCGGCTACTGGGGTTTGAAGTTTTCTTCCGACGCAGGTACCCATTGGGAATCGAAGAGTCTCGGACCGGGCAACGATCATATTATGGCCCTGGCAGCAGATGTTCAGGGGGGCATTCTCGCCTCGACATTCGACGGCAACGTTCTACAAAGCACGGACAAAGGAACCTTCTGGCGGGAAGAGTCTTCCGGGCTGAGTGGAATGCGAGTGCATGCGTTTGCGGTCGCCTCATCGTCAGTGTTCGCCACCGACACGGTCCGCATCTATGCTCAAACACATGCGACGACTTCGGCGTCCGCGAAGAAAACCAAACCACTTGAAACAAGGCTGGAGCAGAACTACCCGAACCCGTTCAATCCGACGACCCGCATCAGCTATACCGTAGGTCGAGTCGTCGCTCTGAGCGGAGCGCTTTCCAGCGGAGTCGAAGGGCCTGCGTCAGGCAACGTTCGCCTGATCGTTTACGACATCCTCGGCCGCGAAGTCGCGACGCTGGTGAACGAGGTGAAAGCGCCGGGGAGGTACAGCGTGACGTTCGATGGGAAGGGGCTGGCAAGCGGAGTGTACTTCTATCGACTCTTAGTTGGACGCTACTCCGCGACCCGGAAAATGGTTCTTCTGCCCTAGAAGGGGAGGACCCCGCGGCTCGGGCACTGAACCGCCGCATGAAGAATGCCGATTGTCAGTGTCACTTTCGGAGGCCATCGCCATGAGATACTCTATAATTGTCTGGATTCTTCTCTTTTTGCGACCCTTGGGACCCGACGCCGCAGCGCAATCTGTCAATTGGCAGAAAATCTGCAACCTCAAGGATGTCCAAACTGTAGCGATAAACCAGAGCGGAACTATCTTCGTTGCGTCGATGGACTCGTTGGTGCGATCGACAGACAATGGCAAACACTGGGTGAGGCTGCCAGTTCCCTCTCCCGAATGGCTCTCAATAGCGATTGATTCCGGAGGCACGGTCTATGCGGCGTCAGGGGGGGGAATCCGGCGTTCAACAGACAATGGGGACACGTGGACATCCGTCAGCACCGCATTCGGTCGCGGGATGGTCTGCAGTCCCGCCGGACATGTTTTTGTGCTGGCCGGCGATACGGTCAACGGGATACTGCGATCAACAGACCGCGGGAGTACGTGGAAAAAGGTATTCAGCGGTCAGGAAGATTTTGTCCTCGTTGGATTATCGGGTGAAATCATCGTGACCGGGAGTGGCGCATCGGCGGTGGCGTCAACCGATGATGGGGACACGTGGCACCCATACGCACATGGGCTGACATGCCTGGCGTGTCTGTCGAACGGTGTGATGATTGGGGGGACCGGCCTGAGTCACTCACCGGGCGCCCGCGTGTATTACGGTCAACCATACATCTTTCGTTCGACTGATAATGGGACAAGGTGGGAGATCGCTGACAGCGTCAATGTCTGTTCGATTGCGTCGGATGCCGCAGGTCGGGTGTACGCGGGAGTCTCGCCATGGGGCTTGTTCGGTTCGTCCTTTGATCTCGACCGGTCGAACAGGGGGGGAATCATTGTCTCTTCCGACAACGGACTGCACTGGACCCCGCTGAATGCCGGATTGACGGCACACAGTGTGACTTCACTTGCCCGGAGCTCGCACGGGACAGTTATTGCCGGAACAGACGAAGGGGTGTTCTCCTGTGCCTCTGCGACTCCAATCGATATCTACGGCCATGATTTGTATGTGAGTATGCAGGGGGCTGCTGACAATACCGGACTGAGTCCTTCGGTCCCCATCAGATCAATCGCTGACGCACTGTCGCGCATTGAGGCCGACTCGCTGCATCCTCGCTCGATTCATATAGCGAGCGGGAAGTATGGGCTGGAGCAATCGGATGAGCCGCGCACCGTCTACTTGAAAAGCTTCTTGACCCTTGCGGGCGAATCGAAAGACGGCACGGTAATCGAAGGGGTGCAGTTCCTTTCGCAATACGCCTCCAGGCTGTGTATGGAGAAGCTCTCTCTGCGCAACGGCAATGTCTATCTCAGCGGGTCTTCCGGAATCCTCCGATACATCTCGATATCGGGACGGAATGCGACGGGCGGTCCAGGCATCGGGTTGGCCTCAAGTTCGGGAACGATAGAGAATGTGGACATCAGCAAGGTGACCGACGAAGCCGGGATCCTCATGTACGGATCAAGCCCGGTCCTGCGTCATGTGTCAATTCATCATAACAGCGGATGGTTGTGCGGTGGGATACGAATCGAGGAGGGCTCCTCGCCGGTACTGGCCAACGTCACCATTGCCAACAACACCGGTGGAGAAATGGGAGGGATGATCTGTAATGACGGATCCAATCCAGTGCTCGTCAACACGATCGTCTGGAACAACTCGAAGCCGGAGATCGAGCAACGATCGTTCACCAACGGAGATTGCTCGTTTACTTTCTCTCATTGTGACATTCACGGAGGCAACGAGGGCATCCATCTCGTGAATTTCGGAACGGGTGTCGCAACAACCAAGTGGCTTGATGGGAACGTGAACGCCGAGCCGCTCTTTGTCGATACGAGTGGAGGAGATTATCACTTGCAGCAGGGTTCTCTCTGTATCGACGCCGGCACCGCGCTTCTTGTGTTCGGAGATACTCTCCTGAAACTAGAGTCAAATGAATTTACCGGGTCTGCGCCGGACATGGGCTCGTTCGAATACGGTATCTCGACCGATGTCCGATCAGCACCTTCGATGACTGAATCGTACACGCTCGCGCAGAACTACCCGAACCCGTTCAATCCGACAACAGTGATCAGCGGACAGTGGACAGCGGACAGTGAAGTCCGGCTGGTAGTGTACGATCTGCTCGGTCGGGAAATCGCCGTCCTGGCGAACGGAAGATATCCGGCAGGGAGATACACATTTACG
>DATJQB010000500.1:0-8797 GCA_035506075.1 Bacteroidota bacterium
GTTCGTGATCAACTGCGGCATGTCGCACACACAAAACGTCCCTCTTCGTACCATGAGCCCATGGGTGCAGGATGCACTTGATGCGCTCGAATATGCCAACGGCCCCGCCACATCTCCCTGGGGCTCGCTCCGGGCCAGGCACGGTCATCCGGCGCCGTTTCATCTCCGGTACATGGAAATCGGAAACGAAAACGGCGGGGCTCCGTACGCTGAGCGATTTGCCCTGTTCTATGACAGTATCAAATCGAAATATCCTGATGTCCACCTCATCACCGATGTTTGGGGCGGTTACCCGAACAACCGGCCGGTTGAGATGATTGATGAACATTACTATTCGTCGCCGAGGTTCTTCATAACCAATGCTGACAAGTATGACAGTTATGACAGGAAGGGACCGAAAATTTATGTCGGTGAGTATGCCGTCACGCAGGGATGTGGCAACGGCAATCTGCGTGCAGCGGTTGCCGAGGCAGCGTTCATGACCGGCATGGAACGGAATTCCGATGTTGTTGCGATGGCCTCGTATGCTCCGTTGTTTGCGAACGTACACTACAAGAAATGGAACCCCGACCTGATCAATTTCGACGGCTCGCTTGGCTATGGAACGCCGTCGTACTACGTGCAGCAAATGTTCAGCACCAATCGCGGTGACGTAGTGCTGCAGAGCGACTGGGTTTCACAGGACCTTATTCGGGAACACGCTCCACGACGGAATGGGAAGATTGGCCTCGGCACCTGGAACACGCAGTCAGAGTACAAAGACATCAAGGTTACCAAGGGGGACAAGATTCTTTATGAGAGCGATCTTGAATCTGACGCAAAAGGGTGGACGCGACTGAGCGGCAATTGGAAACTCGTTGACGGTTCGTTAAGGCAGGCGGCAGAAGGGTCGCAACGGCTTGCGATGGCCGGGGACACATCGTGGGAGGACTACACCGTCACGCTCAAGGCAAGGAAGATCAGCGGGGCCGAGGGATTTCTCATCCTGTTCTCCGTCAAGGATTCTGATCGATGGGTATGGTGGAATATTGGAGGCTGGAATAATTCGCAACATGCGCTCGAGTACTCTGATGGGGATGGCAAATCCGTGATGGGACATTTCGTCCCGGGATCGGTCGAGACCGGGCGTTGGTACGACATCCGGATCGAGCTGAACGGTGAGCACATCAAATGCTACCTTGACGGGAAACTGATTCAGAACGAAGTGTATGATACGACCCCGACCAAGCCGCTGTATGCGGTGGTCAGCCGGGTGACGGCGACGCATGAAATCATCGTGAAGGTTGCCAACGTTTCACCGATGCCTGTGGATACAAAGATCGTCATAGACGGCGGGGTGTCGATTGCATCCGCCGGCAAATCTGTTGTCCTTACCTCGGCGTCGCCAACGGATGAGAACTCACTGGAGTTACCGACAAAGGTGATTCCGAAGTCAAAAACGCTCGAGGGCATCAGCAACGAGTTTCACTATACCTTTGATCCGAACTCTGTAACGGTGCTGCGACTGAAGGCTGATCATTAGCCACGCGCAGGTTCCGATGCAGATTGTCTCATCCCACGTGACTGTTTTGTGAAAGGAGTTCTGAATGACTTCCGCGACCGCTCGACGCTGCATGGGTGCGGCATTCGTCGCACTGTTCCTGGTCGTCTCTCTCGCCGCCGCGTTTCAGGCGAAGAGGGGAACCCGTATCATCTCTACCGATGCCACGCAACGGCTGAAGGGGTACGAGCAGTACCTGGAGATGAAGAAGAAATCTCCCTTTAAGGATCTGAAGTGGCAATTTGCCGGCCCGACCAACGTGGGCGGGCGCTGCGTTGATGTCGCTGTCGTCGCTCCGAAGGGGAAGAACTATACGATGTATGTTGCCACCGCTTCCGGAGGTCTGTGGAAGACCGAGAATGAAGGGACCACGTGGGAGCCTGTGTTCGAACAGGCGGCCTCGACATCCTTCGGCGATGTCGCGATTGCGCCATCGAAACCGGAGATCATCTGGGTTGGGACAGGCGAGGCGAACATTTTCCGGAGCTCGCAGGCAGGGTGCGGCGTCTTCAAGTCGACCGATGCCGGCAAGACCTGGCAGCACATGGGATTGACGGACACCTACACCACTTCAAGAATCGTGATCCACCCGACGAATCCCGATATCGTCTATGTCGCGGCAACAGGTCACGAATGGACGACGAACCCCGAGCGCGGGGTCTATAAGACGAACGACGGGGGCAAGACATGGCAGAAAGTCCTGTTTATCAACGACCAGACGGGAGCCATCGATCTTGTGATGGATCCATCGGATCCCGAGACGATCTACGCGGCCACCTGGCAGAGGACAAGGCTGAAGTGGAACGACCCCCGCAATCGGGCGGACTACACAGGCAGCGGGATTCACAAATCGACCGACGGCGGCAAGACCTGGAAGCAGATCAACAACGGGCTTCCGGAGGCGAAATTCCGCGGCCGCATCGGCATCGACATCGCGCGGTCCAATCCGAACGTGCTCTATGCCTACATCGACAATTATCAGCAGAGCGCCAGCGACAGCGGAGCGATGGATTCGTATGGGCGGCCGTCGACAGGTGCGATACGGGGGGCAACGATCTTCCGGACAGATGACGCAGGCGGATCGTGGAAGCAGGTAAGCGGATTGAGTGACACCACCCGTCAATACATGGAGCGCCATTCCGCCACCTACGGGTGGGTGTTCGGACAAATCAGGGTTGATCCAAACGACGCCAACACGATTTATACTATGGGATTGTTCCTCAATGTATCGACAGACGGAGGAAGGACGTTCAAGAGGCTTCAGGGGATGCATGTCGATCATCATGGACTCTGGATCGATCCGGATAATTCAAACTACCTTGTCAACGTCAATGATGGCGGAACGTACGTCTCCTACGACAAGGGCAAGAACTGGCACAGCTTCACGGACAAGATACCTTCGACTCAATTCTTCAACATTGCGTACGACATGGACACACCGTTTCGTGTGTACGGCTCGGTGCAGGACTACGGCAGTTTTCGCGGTGTGATCGATCTGAGCCGGGGACGAGATCATATTCCGGCGGCAAAGTTCGATCCGGCTCCCGGCGGAGAGGGATCGTCACATGCCATCGATCCGACAAATCCGGCGATTGTGTATTCGGCCGGATTCTACGGTACGATTACCAGGACCGACGTCGTCAAGGGAGTTTCGAAACGACTGCTTCCACGCACGTTTGACGATGAACCAAGGATGCGCGGCGAATGGGTGGCTCCCTTCATCATCTCTCCGCACAATTCCAATATCATCTACCATGGCATGCAGTATATCATGCGCTCGCTCGACCAGGGGAACACGTGGGAGCAAATCAGTCCCGATCTCACCTACAACACAACCTCCGAGATGGGGGACATTTCGTACCATACGCTCACATCGATTTCTGAATCGCCGCTGCGATTCGGTCTGCTCTATGCCGGCACCGACGACGGAAAAGTCCACATGACCCGGGACGGCGGGAAACACTGGCAGGAGATCATGGAGGGACTGCCGTACCAAAAGTGGGTGTCACGCATCATCGCATCAGCGTATGATCTTGGCACAGTCTACATGACACAAAATGGGAAACGCGATGACGATTTCACGCCGTATGTGTGGAAATCCACAAATTTTGGAAAAACCTGGACCGACATCTCCAAGGGAATTCCTCTTGGACCCGTCAATGTGATTCGTGAAGACCCAAAGCTCAAGGACGTTCTTTACATCGGAACTGATCACGGCGTGTATGTATCGAAGGATGCCGGGAAGTCATGGGATGTGCTTGGCGGCAACCTGCCGATGACCTACGTTTTGGATCTGGTGGTCCACCCCCGTGAGAATCTGGTGATCATCGGTACTCACGGGCGCGGTGTCTGGGTGTTGGACGCGACAACTGTGAACAAGCCAAAGAACCGCCCCTCCAGATTCGATGATGAGGATCTCGAGATCGAATAAAGATTCTGCCGGTCCTCCCGGAATGCGTGATTCCGGGAGGATTGGTCCGCAGGTGTTTCGTTCCGAAGCATTATCGTATTCCTCTCACACCATCCCGCCGTCCTCCACTCACTCGTGAATTGTCGACAAGCTGCTGTATTGTCGAGAGGCGTTCTATGTGTTCGTCATGCTCCTACATTCTCCTGCGCGTACCCACTGTGACGCCCCCCAACGGAATTCCGGCGGCGTGTCTCGAAATGGGACGTTCAATATGACACAAATGCGCTATTGTCTCTTGCCTAATGTCTCATCACACTATGAAATCGTCTCAGGTGTCTGTTCCCTGAATCGGATACCAAACGCCCGAATTCGATGCAAGACCTGCCTCGGAAGCAGGTCTCGCGGCTGTCAACCCGGTCGCGGTTGACAATCTCTGGAACAATGTTGAACTTACTGTAGCACCGTAGATCGCGACGTTCTTCCGGTCGTGATCTCCACCCTCATCATTCATGCAACACTTGCACCTGACGCTTTCGCTGTAGTCTGACCGCCGCGTGTCTCCTCCCGGGCCGAGGAGCTTGTCGCGCGCCGCGCTCAGGCTGCTGCCGGACGATGTTCGCGCGGACTCTCAGTCGGGATCATGCCGCCTTGTAGTACATCGCTCGCATCAGTCCCCCATCCACGCGCACATCTCCTGAGACTGGCTCAGGCAAGCCGGTCTGCTTCGGTAGGTCAGACGACATGCGCTTTTCACGATCCGAAAGTCATTCACTGCAACGGTACGCAGTTGTGGCGCTTTCCAATTCGATCTAATCTCAAGGAGGTTGTCATGAACTACAGGCAAACAGTTCTTTTGTTTGTGTGCTTGCTGTTGGCGGTTGCTATTCCGTCATCAGCGTTTGCTCAGGGTGTGAGCTCGATGCCGCCGAGGCCGGGAGGGATTGAGAAGCAGAAGGGAGCGGGCTTCATAGGCACGACTTCGAATGCCGGGAACAAGTATGTCCGCGTCTTTATGGGGACGACAGACGGACGGTTCACAATCGGTACCGCCGATGGTCGCAGGCTTCTCTACGGCTTTCCCAGCGAGGGATCAACATCGTGGACGACGATACGTGTTGACTCGACATACTATAACACGCGCAACACCACGACGACGGGTTATGTCTACGGGGCGACGGGGTTCGGCGCGGGAACTGCATCGATCGATCCTTCTGACAGCTCGCTCGTCATGAAGTGGAGTTTGCCGAACTCGATCGACGTGACGCAGCGCCTGACACCTGTCATCGGCGATTCATCAGGCGCAATTTGGATTCAATATACGATCAAGAACAACGATACGAAGAGCCATGGTGTCGGTGCGTTGCTGATGTTCGATACCCAGGTGAATACCAATGACGCTGCTCTTCTTCAAACGAGCACAACAGGCGTCGTCCAGAGGGACACAGTCTTCGTGGCTCCCGGCATTCCTTCATACTGGCAGGCGTTTGAAGGCACACCCGCTGCGCCGGGGCTTGTCAGCAGGGCTACACTCACGGGGCCGGGAGTTGTCACACCGGACAAACTGGCAATTGGATCGTGGGGATATTTCAGCGGCGTGCTCTGGGACTACACACGCACAGGAAGCGGGTACGGCGACAGTGCGGTGTTGATGCAATGGGCGCTCCGGACACTCGCGTCCGGTGCTTCCGTGACGATTGCAACGATGTATGGCACCGGTTCGGTATCAGTTTCACAAGGCATACTCTCGATGAACCTTGCCGGACCGTCATCTCTTAGCGTTGTCGGCACGGCACTCTCTCCAAATCCGTTTGACATCATCCTGAACGTGCAGAACACGGGGACGGCGACTGCGAACAATGTCACAGCAACGCTCTCGCTCCCGAGCGGTCTCACGCTTGCGTCCGGCACTGCGACAAAGACCGTCAGCCCCTCCTCGCTTGCGCAGAATGCGTCAGGCGTCGTGACGTGGTCTGTCCAGGCAGCGAATGCAAGCAAGGCAGCCGGCGATACCCTCCAATATACAGTTGCGACAACCGCCACCGGTTTGCAGACGTACTCGCTCTCGCGAAAGGTCTTCATCCCGTACATTCAGACCGGCTCCACGATGAATTTGATCTACAACCAGATCGATGCAAGCGCGTTCCCTGTGATAAAATCCTACGTGAGTGCGAACACGCTGGCAGGCGTGTCGATTACAGGGCTCACGACGAGCAACTTTGCGGTAAAAGAGGACGGGGTGTCGCAGACTCCAATCACCGTGACGCCGGTCGGCACAGGCGGATCGAGCATCTCAGTCATGCTGACAATCGACAAAAGCGGCAGCATGGCCGGTCAGCCTTTGACCGATGCGCGCACCGCGGCAACGACATTCACGAGCCTTCTCCAGACAGGTGACAAGGCAGGCGTGATTTCGTTCGACGATGTGATCACCGTCGTCCAGGGCTTTACATCCGACAAGACAGTTTTGGCGAATGCAATCAACAGCATCGTCTCGGGTAACTCGACGGCAATCTACGATGCACTCTATGAATCTGTGAACCAGACTCGGTTGCAGTCGGGCCGAAAGGCAATTATCCTGATGACCGACGGCATCGACAACGCGAGCACTCACGCGCTGAGCGCCGCGATCGCGTACGCGAACCAGTATAGCATCCCGGTGTTTACGATCGGTCTGGGAATAACTTCCGGCTCGTCGGGGGAATCGGTGCTGCAGCAGATTGCAACACAGACCGGAGGTGCATACTACGCCGCACCCACATCAGCCGATTTGTCGCGCATCTACCAGAGCATCTCTCAACAACTCGCCAATCAGTACCTGATTACCTACACAACGAGCAACTCGGCACGCAATGGAACCGTGCGTACAGTCAACATCACCGTCAATTACAACAGCCTCACCGACAACAAATCAAAACAATACACGGCTCCCAACACAGCGACTGTCGCGAGCATCGCGCCGACAGGGTCCACGACGGCGACGATCGGTGTGCCGTTCTACATCGACGTGAAAGTGGGAGATCCTACGGCAGTTTCTGATTTGTATAGTCTCGTCTTCAAGCTCAGCGCTAGCAGCGCCTACTGTTCGTACGTCAATGGAAGTGCGATCGCCGGGACATACCTGGGCTCAGGCCCGGTCATTGCGTTCCAGATGGTCGATGCGCAGACCGTCAGCGGCGGCATCACCAAGGCTGCCACGCCCGGAGTGAGCGGAAGTGGCGTGGTTGCAAGGGCCCAGTTCCTCGTCCCGACGACAATCACCTCATCGTTCGTCGTGACGTTCTCGCTCTACGATGTCAGCGGCACGAATTCGTCGGGCGGGCCGATTCAATTCTCGCCCACGACGTTCAGCGTAACAGTCTCTCCGGGAACTTCGGGCGGCAATGCACAGGTGTGGCCGGGTGATTGCGACAACAACGGAGTGACGAACGCCTCTGATATTCTCCCGCTCGGAATCTATTACGGACAATCGCGGCCGGGAGCCAACAGTCCGGGTAACCAATGGTCTGCCTACACACGGGCTTATTGGGTCGCTGAGCCCCCTGGAAAGCTCGTGTACGCGGATGCAGATGGAAGCGGAACGATCGATGCAGCGGATCTGCTGCCCATCGGATTAAATTATGGCAAGACACATACGGTCACGACAAACAGCATCGAGCAGCCGTCGGTGGCAGCGGCCGGGGATCGACAGGTTGATGGATCGCTGCAGTTGGGAGCGATCACCCGCGGGACTTCGCCCATGCGGGTCCTCGTTCCGGTTCTGTTGCGAACAACCAAACCGTTGTACGGACTTGCGTTTACCCTGAAGTACGGGGCCGGGAGTGATGCGGTTCACTTCGTCTCTGCGGAGACCGGAGGCTCCGTTCTCACCGATCCGTTGATTCTTTCCAATGGCCTCGACAAGGAGGGGGCGGCCCAGGTTGGCATTACCCAGACGCACGGATCGGGTTTCAGCGGGTCCGGTCAGGTCATGACGATTTCGCTCGACGTCGCTGACCGCTCGACAGGCTCCTTCTCCCTTGATATCGTGGAGGTGAAGGCGAACGACGCTGCAGGAAATCCTCTGGTGATTTCAGGTGGATCGTACAAAGGAGTCATGACCTCGGCTCCGACCGAGTCGCAGGTTCCCACGCAGTATCGTTTGTCGCAGAATTATCCGAATCCGTTCAACCCGAGCACAACGATATCATACAGTGTACCTGAAGAAGCGCGAGTGCGGCTCGCAATCTTCGATCTGCTCGGCCGGGAAGTGAAATCGCTTGCCGACGCCATGAGATCGCCCGGCACCTATAGTGTCGTTTGGGATGGAAAGAACTCGGAAGGTCGGACAGTGGAGAGCGGTGTATACTTCTATCGAATGACAGCAACCTCGGTGTCCGGAAAGAGCACGACGGACACCCAGCGTATGATCCTCATGAAGTGATTCGGCGCTGCCTGGAGCCAGGTCTGCGGTCTCCGGGCCAGGGCGCATCTCACGGTCAAAAGATCCGGGGCGGGCCAGAAACGCCGACCCGCCGTTGCTGTCGAAATACATAGGAGTGTATCTCATGATAACCAAAACGAACAGAACACGCTATCTCGCGAGAGTCGGCTTGTGGATGTTCCGGATAGTTGCATTGGGCGTGATGCTGGCATGGCTGCCGTCGGCATACGTTCTTGCACAGACGTCCGGGATGATCCCGGCTTCGCGCGAACACTCGCCCAGCGTTCTACCGGGGGAGGGTTCGATGACACACGCGCAGTACAGCATTTCGAGCACGTTCGATGCGAACAGTGATGGATGGATTGTTGAAGGGTACGCAGGAGGTCCGGTGTACGTCAGCTCCGGGGGAAACCCGGGGGGATTCATC
>DATJQB010000501.1:0-5483 GCA_035506075.1 Bacteroidota bacterium
AACTCGAGGATATCGATCAACTTGATCATCGTCTCGGGGTATTCGTTGATCTTGTAGAGGGCAATCCGGCTTGCGGTCCCGTCCATATGATCCATGATGTCGTCCAATGCTGAGGTCAGCTGATGGATGTCTTCCCGGTCAAACGGCGTAACGAACGTTGAATTGAGCTCTGAAAATATCTTGTGCGTCAGGCTGTCGCCATGGTGCTCGAGTTCTTTGATCTGCATGATCAGCTTGTCTCTCTCTGAACCATCGTTCGTCTTTGCAAGCTTCTTCAGGAGTGCAACGCCGTTCATGAGGTTCTGTGATGCCTCCTCGAAGAATCCATAAAACGATTCGTCGTGAGGAAGCAGTTTCTGAATGATTTTATCGAATTTCATAGGAATGTCCGTTTCATGGAATGGAAAACCGATCGGTGCAATCGTACCACGGGTGAGGATACAACAACGACGAGAGCGTCAGACAGCTGCGCTCAGAACTTTATCTTCAAGCGACTTCCTGTATTTCCGGAGCTTGGTGCGCAGCTCAGGATGTTTTCCCGCCATGATCGTGATTGCAAGCAGGGCGGCATTCGCGGAGCCGTCGATCGCGACGGTTGCGACCGGGATTCCCGCCGGCATCTGAACAATCGAGAGGAGCGAGTCCATCCCGTTGAGTGCCTTTGATTTTATCGGGATGCCGATCACAGGCAGCAACGACTTGGCAGCAACAACGCCAGGCAGATGCGCAGCCCCGCCGGCAGCGGCGATCAACACTTCGATGCCCCGCTCTTCAGCGTCTTCCGCATACTTCAGGGCGTGGTCGGGTGTACGATGAGCCGAAAGTACCTTCATCTCACATGGGACGCCAAATTCCTTCAGCACTGTCCGCGCTGGTTCCACAAGTTCGAGATCCGACGCGCTCCCCATCATGATACCAACGAGCGGGCGCTCCCCACGATCTTTGCTTCTCGAAGTCATAGCTTTTCTCTTCCCGGAATTGAATTGGTTGGATGATCTGCGATCTTACATTGATTCCGAATGCGCTGACGCAACCTGGTTGGCGATGAGAGCCGCCGTCGCACCTGCGCCAAAGCCATTATCGATGTTCACGACCGTCAGCCCCGGGGCACACGACTGGAGCATCGTCATCAGAGCGGCCTGACCGTGTCCACCGTATCCGTAGCCGGTACTCGTCGGGACTCCGATCACCGGGACTCCTACCAACCCTCGGACGACCGATGGAAGTGCTCCCTCCATGCCGGCGACAACAACGATTGCCGCGACTTTTCCTGAGAGGACATCCTGGAGAGGTTCAAGGAGACGATGAATGCCGGCAATGCCGACATCGTAGTGTGCAATAACGCGGCACCCCATGACTTCTGCGGTGACGCGCGCTTCCTCTGCTGTCGGAACGTCTGACGTCCCCGCCGCAAGGATACCGATGCACCCTCCGGTCGGCACGGTCGTTGTCCCCTTTTGCCGGACAACGAGCGTGTGGCCTGCCGGGTTCCACTCAAGCGCGTACTTCCGCCCGAGCGTCTTTCGGATCCGTTTGGAGTATTCGTCGCTTACACGGGTTGCAAGAGCGGTGCCGGAGGAATCGGCCATATGTTGCAGGGTGCGGAGCACCTGATCGATCGTCTTGCCTTCGGAGAAAATCGCTTCCGGGATTCCCGTGCGCTCAGCTCTGCGGACGTCGAGCTTCGCGAATCCTTCGATTACTCCAATATGATCGTGGTTGTGTCGGCCCATGCGGTCGGATCTTAATATACCTGAAAATCGGGAAAAGAACCTAAGAAAAACAGGGAGGATCGTCTGATCGCTTCTCAACCTTGCGCAGCACGGCGCAACCGGTCCATCACCGTCTCACCCAGCCCTTCTGCGCGCACTCCCTCGATCACGATGACGTCGACATGCATCGCATCAAGCTCGCGGAGCGTCCGGAACAAATAGCGGGCGAAAATCTCTATCGAAGTTGGGAGAACACGGTAGGAATCCCCGCTCTCGAGTTTTGCGAGGATGGAGGAATGAACGATGCATCCCACCTTTTTGCCCCCCTGCCGCTGTTCCTGCAGGATCGCCGCAAATGAGGACTGGTCCTCTTCGTTCACGAGAAACACTTTCGCCTTGGGCGCGTAGTGACGATGACGCGTTCCGGGCGAGCGCCCGGCCCGATCACCCCCCGAATCGACTGTCACCGGTCCAATCACTTCCTCGATCCGCTCCCTCGTCAATCCTCCCAGTCGAAGGATCGCCGGTGGATCTGTGGTGACGTCAACAACCGTTGATTCGACGCCGATGGTTGTCTGACCTGCGTCGAGGATGATGTCGACCTGGCCGCGGAGATCGTCGTACACGTGCTGAGCATTCGTCGGGCTCGGCTTGCCTGAAAGGTTCGCACTCGGACCGACCATCCCTTCCCCAAACGCACGGATCAGTGCAAGCGCCACGGGATGGTCAGGCATGCGGACGGCGACTGTGTCGAGTCCAGCCGTCACGAGATCGGAGATGAGAATGGTCCGCTTCATCACAAGTGTCAGCGGCCCGGGCCAGAATGCCTCACCCAGCATCTTTCCCTTCTCCGGGATTTCGTCGACCACGTCGTCGAGCATTTTCGTTCCGGCAACGTGGACGATCAGCGGATTGTCTCCGGGCCTCCCTTTGACAGCGAAGACCTTTCTGATGGCATCGAGGTTCAGTACATCCGCGCCAAGACCGTAGACAGTCTCGGTTGGAAAAGCGACAAGTCCCCCCTTCCGGAGGACTGTCGCCGCCTGTGCAATGACATCCGGATCGGGAGCCTGGGCGGAAAGCGCTAGGATTTTTGTATCAGCCACGTCGGAACGTTCGCTGTGAATGAAATGCCCTCTTCATTGGATGAATATAGCTTTTTTTGGCGCGAAGTGAAATGGCTTCGCTCGTTCGGGAAGGAAAACTCTTCAAAGCAGCGTTCCGAGCATCTTGACGGCCGCCACCATCAGCACAAGAGCAAGAAGCCGCCGCAGGACAATCCCCGAGAACCTGTTTGCGCCGAAGTACGATCCCAGCACTCCCCCCGCGAACGCAACGGCGATCAACGGTACAAATCCGTCAACAGAAACTTCTCCCTTCTGCAGCCTCCCGGCCAACCGCGAGCGAATTGACCACTATGAACAATGCGGCGACGGCAGAGGTCTTCTTTGCATCCGCCCACCGAAAGAGTATCATGACGGGACTGAGAAAGATGCCCCCTCCGATCCCAACGATGCCGGACAAGAATCCGATCGAGGCTCCTACCGGAAGGGAGATGGCGAGTTTCACGCTCCTTTCAGTCTCCTTGATATCAGCCCTGGCCGCGCTCAAGGCAAGCCGGTATGCTGCGAAGACGAGTGCCGAAGCGAGGAGAAGGTAGTACGTTTTCTCTGACACGTGGATGAGACCGCCGAGATATGCCGCGGGGATGGAGAGAACGACGAACGGCCAGGCAAGCTTGAACGAGAGGTGACCCGCCCGCAGATACGCGAAGAGGGCAACACCCGCCACGAGGATGTTCAGCATCAACGCCGTTGAGCTCATGACGGCGGGTGGAACCGCAAACAGGGAAAGCACCGCGAGGTATCCTGATGCACCGCCGTGCCCGACGGAGGAATACAACGCGGCAACGAAAAAAATCAACACGGCGATCGCAATGAACGACCCGATTTCCATCCCTACTGCCCCTGCGATTTGAATCCCGGTCCGGTCACGACCATGCCGGGTTTCGCACCTGTGTGCTCTCCATTGTTCAGTACCTGCACGCCATTGACAAACACGTGCACCACACCTGTCGCGTACTGGTGGGGCTTTTCAAACGTGGCGTGATCGGCAACGCGTGCAGCGTCAAACACAACAACATCGGCGTAGTATCCGTTCCTCAACATCCCGCGCTCCCGGATCTTCAGATTTTCGGCCGGAAGCGACGTGAGTTTCCGGACGGCTTCTTCAAGAAGAACAACGTGTTCTTCCCTGACGTACTTTCCGAGAAGACGTGCGACGTTTCCGTACGCACGCGGATGCGGATTGGATTTCAGGAACACACCTTCCGGCGCGAGCGAAGCTTCGTCTGATCCGAAGCTTACCCAGGGAAGGGCGATTTGTTTCTTCACGTTGTCTTCCGACATGAGAAAGTAAATCGTCCCGACCCGGCTGTCATCATCGACCACCAGTCCCATCGCGGTCTCCTCGGCTGACCGGTGACGCATCGCCGCAACTTCTGCGAGGGTCTTGCCCGTGAGGTACTTGAGACTATCCTGCTTGAAGCCGACAAGAAGAACACGGGAAGGCGAGCCCGCCCCAAGCAGAAGATTTTCCCACGCCTGAGTCGGCGTCCTCATCTCCCGAACGAGGCGGCTGCGAACAGCTGGATCCTTGAGACGCTCTCTCCATTGTTCCAATCCCCCCTCCTGCACCCACGGGGGCATTGAAGCATCGAGACCGGTCGCTCCGGCAGTGTAATTGTACATGTCGGCGGTGATGTGAAGTCCTTCCTTCCGGGCTTGCTCAATTTTCCTGATTACATCATCAATTTTGTTCCAGTTCGCCTGACCGCTTTCTTTCAGATGGTAGATTTCGGCAGGAATCCCCGCCTTCCGGGAAATCTCAAGCAACTCGTCGACCGCCTGGAGCAGGCCGTTCCCTTCGTTTCGTATGTGCGAGATATACATCCCGTTGCAGGATGCTGCCACTTTGCAGAGCTCAATGATCTCATCCGTCCTGGCATAAAACCCCGGTGCATAGATCAGTGCGGAACCAACTCCCAGCGCGCCTTCCTCCATTGCCTGCTTCACAAGGCCGCGCATTTGCTCAAGCTCGGCGGCATTCGGGGCCCTGTTTGCATAGCCGAGCACATGCTCCCTGATCGTCGCTGCTCCGACGAAGGAGGCAACATTTGTCGCTATGCCGCGCTTCGTGAGATAATCGAGATACTCCTTCAGCGACGTCCACTCAATTTTGAACCTGATGTCCCCTTGGTGCTCCTGCATCTCCTTCTTCATTGCATCGTTCAGGGGCCCCATCGAGTCCCCTTCACCCATGACCTCGAGTGTCACCCCCTGCCTGATATCACTCTGCGACATTCCATCCTGAATGAGGCTCTCATTCGCCCAACTCAGCATGTTGATAAATCCGGGCGCTACGGCGAGGCCATGCGCATCAATCTCTTTAAGACCCCGGGCGTTCTTCAACGCGCCGATCGCCGCGATCCTGTCCCCTTTGATGGCAATATCGCTCATCACAGGCGGCGCACCAGAACCATCATACATCGTCCCGCCCCGAATGACGAGGTCATAGTCAGGAGGTCGCGAACAGGTGAAGCTGAAGAAAGCTACCGCACAAATGATCATGAAGGCTGCAGCGCGCATTGAGGGCTCTCCTTTGTACGGGTCGGATTTCTGTGATGACACAGAAGAATGGATCAGGATCTTGTCACGAGCATGAGTGTCGCGACGCACAAGTGCCAGAGCAACAACATGAAAAAGGCAGGTG
>DATJQB010000502.1:0-2524 GCA_035506075.1 Bacteroidota bacterium
ACACGTCGTCCATCGAAAAGCGGGAAAGGGTCGGTTCCACTTTCCCGATCGTGGCACCCGATGAATCCCGGAGCGACGTGACACGGTGCAGCGAGTACTCTCTCAGCAGAGAGTACGGCGGCGTGTCGTAGGAGATTGTGATCCGGTGCGTCGATGAATCACCTGGTATTTCGGAGCGGAAGGCGCGGCGCAGCCAGATCGTACCGCCATAGTATTGTATCTCATAGTCTGTTCCCCGGCGGAGAGTTCTCGTTGAATCGAAAAGAACTTTTTCGCTTCCCGGTACGACAAACGTATGCGGAAGCGTGTACGCGGAATCACTCTTTGAGATGATGAACAAGGCTGCATGTCGGGTATCGCCCGACGGGATGTCGAAGAGATGCTGAGCGCGCAGGCTCAGCGGGGCCAGAATGGAGAAGAGTATGGTAAGTCGCAGAAGCATGGATGTTTGGGGATACCGCAAGCTCAAATCCGAAAAAATAGTATCCTTGTCACATCATGCCGCTCCTGGAAGGTATCGTGCCGAAGGGGGGACTCGAACCCCCACTTGGGGTAAGCCAAACTGGATTTTGAGTCCAGCGCGTCTACCAATTCCGCCACTTCGGCAAAGAACACAACAATCGTATGACGATGGTATCAGCAATCGCCGACGACGATTTATCGGCGATACACTCATGTCAAGAAGCCCGGGGCCTATGAACAGAGCGGGGTCCGCGTTGGCCGGACCCCTTGTGTTGTTGTGCACCCACCAGGACTCGAACCTGGAACCCACTGATTAAGAGTCAGTTGCTCTACCAATTGAGCCATGGGTGCTCGTTGATCTCCGGCCAGGGCGCTCGCGCGCGTTCAAGCGATGGAGGAACGGATGCTACTTGTTTGCAGGAGTCTGTTGAGGCGTCGACTGCTGCTGTGCTGGCTGCTGCGCCGGTTGCTGCGTCGGCGGGAGCGATGTGGGCTGCGGTCCCGACTGAATAACGCTTTCCTGCGACCGCTCCGTTCTCGGCAGGATCACCAGGTTGATGAACAGAGCGAGCACCATGAAGAGGGTTGCGAGAATTGTCGTCGTCTTTGTGAGAAAATCCGACGTACGTCGGACTCCAAAGACGGTCCCGATGTTGCTCGTTCCAAGCGTTCCTGCCAGACCACCCCCCTTGCTCGCCTGCATCAGCACAACGATCATCAAGAGGACACTGACAATAATCTCCACAGCAATGAAAAACGTATACATAAGCTTTCCTCTATGACATATAAAAACCCCAACTGCTTTGGGGTTCGAAGTTTAATATACAGCTCCGTGGTGTGAGAAGCAAGCCAATTCGCCTGGCCTGTCACACCTCGCTTACCCCGAACGACCTCACCTTACTGTTCAAGTCAACTCCCTTTTCATCATCCCCGTCTGCATCGAAATTCCCCTCATAGCCGAGCCAGTTCCAATTCCGGACGAGCTTCTTACGTTCGCTCGATTTCAATTTATTGAATTCAGGAATGATGTTGCGGAACGCAGGATGCCGCTCGTATTTCTGCGCGTCGACAATCGAAAAAATCCTTCGGTTTCTGAGCAGCTCTTCCGCCTCCTTGTGCTCCTCGATCACGTTTTTTCTCAACAGCGCCGACGCATTACGGAACTCCACCTCGCCAGTCTTGACAAACTTTCCTTCGTCGGACACCCTGATCGTAGCCCCTGGCAGCAAGGTTGATGCTTTGAGAAGAAAATCACACACGAGACATGCGTTCCACTCGTTGTCGGCAACCCTTGTAAATCCGCTGGCGAGACAATCGTCGTAGTATCCGCCCCATTTTACAACGATAAGCCTGTCCCGTTCCATCCGGGAGATGATCTCCTTCTCCGACAATCCTTCCTCTTTCAGTGATCGATGACGCTTCGAGATAAGATCCCAGATCGGCGTATCGACGTTTTCGAAATCTTCTCCGTTCGGGAACAAGACAAATCTCCGGAACGCAAGCCTCCCCGTGCTCCATGCGAATTCCGAGTTATACCAGTGCTGAAGGCGCTCCACTTCTTCCCATTCTGCATCTTCAAAATGATTGTCCGGCGTATCCTCAATCCTGTAGATAATCCTTCGACTCATTCGTACCCTCTCGATTCATTCCTGCACCTCCCAACCGCGCACCGAAAAACGCCCGACTCTTAGTGTCCGTTTCGATTGACGGATTCCATGTACCTGTAAATCCTGAGCGAGACTTCTGCGAGGATTTCCTTTCCTTTCGTAGCATCCTTGAGATCCTTCGAAAGCAGAACGAGCACATAGGCCCTGCCGTCGGGAAGAAACACAATACCCGAGTCGTGCTCTACACCGTTGATGTTCCCTGTTTTGTGCGCAACTTTCGTCCCCTGGGGCAGTTTCGCCGGAATGATCTCGTTGAATTTCTGGCCAAGAAGAATCTCGATCATCTTCGTAGATGCCTCTTCGCTCACAACCTTCTTTCGCGCAATTGCCTCGAAAAGAAGAGCGAGATCGTACGCAGACGTTCTGTTGTTGAGCCCTTTTTCAAATGCCTTACC
>DATJQB010000503.1:0-3686 GCA_035506075.1 Bacteroidota bacterium
GTAGAACCGTTCAAATAAACAAACTTCATATCTGAAGACCAACACATTCCGAAATTCATCCAAGTACAATTCCGATCTTTGGGAATGAATCTCGTTGGCTCACTTCCGTCTTTATTGGATATTACGAACGCGTTCTGCGAATCATCATACGCATTTAAGTAGAAATAAATGAGTTTGTTGCCATCCGATGAGTATGCGGCACTCCGAATCAACGCTCCTTCGAACGTCAACTGCTTCAGTTGTTGCGTACGAAGGTTCAATGTCCAAAGATCAATAGTCTCAGACCCATTCAGGTAGACAAGCGTCTTCGCATCCCTCGAAATTCGGGGAACTCGGTCTGTGCCAGCACCCAATGTCAGTTGCTTTGGCGTTCCACCATCCTCGGGCATGACCCACAAGCCGACACCTCCACCTCGGGTTGAATTAAAGACGATCTCTCCGGTGGAAGCCCAGCAAAAATCATCGATCATCTTCTTGTCAAAAGTAATCTGATGTTCGGCGCTGTCATCTAAGTTGCGGGAAAAGATCTCGGAGTATTGGCCATTTGTGCTGTCCTGAAAACTCCTCAAGAAGGCAAGCCGTCTCGAATCGGGAGACCAGGCAACATTGAAGCTGAACACTGGTTTGATCTCCGTAATCTTCGCCTCATGCGTTCCATCCGGATTGACGACGGACAGCTCCATTCCGATGAGGGTGGTAGACGGGAGTTGCCGCAAGAATGCAATGTGTTTCCCGTCAGGAGACCACACTGGAAGAAGGCTGCCGTGGTTCACGAGTTTGCGAGATTTCCCTCCCAACGTTGGAATGATATATATTCCGTCTTCGCAGCCATACGCAATCTGACTTGCATCAGGTGAAAAACATGGGTTCGTCTTCCAGATAAATATTGTGTCATTGGTAATGTTCCTCGGATCGCCCCCTGAGGCGGGCATGACGTATAGGTTTAGCAGCTGTCTGGAATCAGTGGAAACATAGACAATCCAGTTTCCATCAGGAGAAATGTTTGGGTCAGTCACTTCATTGCTCCCCGTTCTGAGTATTCGTGTTGTCATCGTCATCGTAGGCTTGTTGAGCGTCTTGATAGCAACCACAATACCGATGGCAACAATCAGTAACCCTACAGCGGCGTAGACCCAATATGTCCTTTGTTTTTTCCTCCTCTTCGCTTTGTGTGCGTCAGATGTGATAGAGCCGACAAGAACCTCATAAATCTCTACTTTATCTTTGATGTTCTTGAGTTCTTTGGGACCCAACGAGACTACCTGAAGATCCAGTTTGTGCTTCACGAGATTGTATACTTCCTGCGATATGCAGATGCCTCCCGGTTCAGCCAACGGCTCGATTCGTGACGCAACATTTACGCCATCGCCAAAGACATCGTTATCCTTGACGATGATATCTCCCATGTGAATGCCGATACGGACAAGAACCTTCTCCTTCTCCGCAGCACTTTCATTGTATTTGCCGAACTGTTCCTGGATCTCGATCGCACAACGAACCGCGTTGGCAACAATGGTGAAGCTGACAAGAAATGCATCACCGATGACCTTGATTTCCTTTCCCTCATGCTTCTTGAGCGCCTCCCTGATAATTTCGTTGTGGCGGCCAAGGACGGTCATCGCAAGTTCCTCGTCCTCGTGCATCATCTTGCTGTAGCCGACGATATCCGAGAACATGATGACGGAAAGGCGGGTTTGGCTTTCGGGGTCCTGGATATCAGGCATAGCTGATTCCCTTTTTGAGATATGTTATGATCCAGTGTTGAACAAGTTCTCGCGCGGCGAAATCGCCGACGGCTGATTCCGTCAGTGAGCGGTTTCCGCCATCGCGCAAGGAAAGTGTAGCATGGAACCCGTTGTGTGTGTGAGCGGCATTGTAATGTCTTCTTGATCTAGACGCAATGCCAAAAGAGCCGAATTCCAAAGGGGTGCCTCGCCAGGGGGAACAGCCCATTGTAGTCGCCCTTAGTAGATGATGGCTCCCTTGATATTGAGGGTGAAATCCTGCTCTCCGGAAAAGGTCGAGGTCTGGGGAAACAACTGAACACTGACTCTCACATGAATTGGATGGGAGAATACTCTATAGAACCCTGTGTACAATCTCCCGTTCACACCAACGGGACCAGACGCCACAGCGAATGGGATTTCGTGATAGATTGGGCGGCCGTTATCGTCCCTCAAGTCCCATGGCACCTCAAGCCACAATGGAGTCTTTGGGTCGAGACGCAGAGTGCTGTCTCTCGGGTCATAAGCGGGAGTAGACATCAAGTTGTTTTCCGTGATGGAGATCGTCCTCTCGACTCCAGGTTGATCGGTGACCGTGATCTCCATCTTTCCCGTTACTAAAACCTTTCCGTACAGAGTGTTATCAGAGAGGTTCTCTTCAAAGGCGTGAAGTGGAACTGGATTAGGCGATTGAAAAACATAGTAACTGTCGGGACGAGCGACCAATTCATAAGACTCAGCATAAAGGACCGTATCGAGGTAGGCAAAAGGGATAGTTGTTTCAATTATCACTGAGGGCTTTTCGTAGACAGGAAGTGGATCTTTGCATCCCACGCAGATAACGATCGACAGCAGAGAGAATACCGGGAATATTCGAGCTCTTCGGTTATCCATGCTCACGTGGGATTCCTTCCTCTCCGCCCCCTAAAAACGAAAACCTCTATCATTCGTGGTAAACGAAATCCTGAGGTTTCCCAATATTCTCAGCCCAACCGCGCCATCGTTCTCCCCATGATATCGGTCAGAATGACGCCGCAATGTTACCTTAACGCGGGCTCAATGTCAAGCAGTCGACGAGCCGCGATTGACCTGCCCCCAGTTTATGTGCCGGTTCGTAGTTTAGTTTTTTCCTTCAGGCATTGGCTATCTGAAGGGGATAAAATGTCTCTGGTGCTGGTGGTCTGTAGTTCAACGAGCTGTGTGGTCTGACCTTGTTGTAGGTATTCCTCCAGCGTTCCGTCACGACTTTCGCTTTGACCTGCCCCCAGTTTATGTGCCAGTGCGCATCTGGATCCGGGGACATTTGTAGGAACGGAGAGCGGGTTGAAGGGTGGTGACTTGATTTCAGAGACTCAATGGAATTGCGGAGGGTTCGGACAATCGCAACTGCAGATGCAAAGAATGCACACCTTAGGGCAATTTTTGCATCTATTTGAGCAAAAATGTGGAACAACGATAAATTCGGGGGTTCTCTCCTGGCATGACGATTGAGTGACTTCAGATGGCGACCCCGAAATATCTTCCCCCGATGCAGGAGTTCCTCGGGAGGTATGATCGGTTTCGGACCTCGAGTCGCAGCCGTTTGCCGCTTTCCCGACGGGAACGAATCATCATCACTTTACACAACATCATAGAGAGGAGGCTTAACCATGAAGAAGACGGCCCTTGTTGTGCAATTGGCGCTTGTGATCCTGATTCTTGCGGGATGCGAGGATGCCAACAAAAAGAAGCAGATGGAGAAGGACTACACTGACATGGTAACGGAGACGGCACTCCTCCGGAAGGACATTGATGCCCGCGACAAGTTCATAGATCAAATCATGAAGTCGGTCAATGAGATCTATGTCAGCCTTGAGAGGACTCGAACGAAGACGGCGAAGGTCCTCGCACACGCCAACGTCGGCGAGGGCGAGCCCAAAATTTCGCCGGAAGATATCCGGAAACAAGTCCTCAAAGAGCTTT
>DATJQB010000504.1:0-5494 GCA_035506075.1 Bacteroidota bacterium
TTGACATGGTCTCGCCTTCAACTCATGGAACCAGCGGATGCATCAAAGCGCTGAACAGTTGGACAGGCCTATCGTGTTAACGAGACTGCTTCGTCGCTGCGCTCCTCGCAGTGACAGTACTCTTTGAGACACAGAGCGATCGTTGCAGGCCCGACGATGCCGGGGCGACGCAATCTCGCAGTGACAGCGGTCATTCAGTCACCAGAGACCATACCGCGCGGTGAGGATGAACTCGAGCTTTCTGTCGCCGCGGATGTTGAGCACTTCGTCGTCTGTTTTGCGTGAGGTTACCCGGGCTTCGAGAAAACCGTCGCGCACAAACTGGTAGCGTGCATGTGCGCCGATCGACCGCTCCTCGTGCAGCGGTCCGTACAGGAACGGGAGTACTGAGTCAGGGCCTGCATACTGGTAGAAAATGTCCTTCTGCCCCCCCTTCCTGTAAATCTGGTACGTTCCCCCTACTACGAGCGACCTCGTCGGACGCCAGCTGAGGTCAAAGAACAGGTTGTCCGCGTTTTGCCCCATCCAGCTCCCCATCACGTACCCATCATTTGTAAAGTCCGTGGCGGGGTACTTGTTCGTGTACACCCACGGGTTGATCCTTGTATATTCTGCCGTCAGCTCGACGTTGGTCAGTCCCACGTCGTACGTCTGGAAGCCAATCGTGTAGCCGAAATAGTTCGGATGCTCCTGGGCACTGAGGATCTTGTCGAGCGAGAGGTCGTCGATGAACAAGGAGCCGTAAACGTTCACGTTCCGGATCAGGTTGATATCGAGGTTCCCGAACCACTGGATGTTATCCTTGTCGCCGTTATAGTGCTCCGCCGACTTGAAGAACATGATGGGGATCAGGTAAATGAGGAGCGGCCCGCGATCGCTGTAGACAACCGATTCGCCCAGCGAAACGTCGAGCCCGCGGATGGGCGTAAACTCTACCATATGGGCCGCCATGTACTTCAGCCTGTCGACTTCGCGGTAGTAATTGTCGAACACGGAGCTGTTTGTGAAGTACGAGCGGGAAGAATCGATGATGTTGGAGTTCAGTTCCGCATGAAGATAGATGAAGTCCATCCAGCTTGTGACAGGGACGCGCAGCTTGACCTGCGGGTACGACGGAGCCTTGTCGGAGAACGTCAGGTGGCCGTTCCTCTCCAGGCCCCAGATGTTCTGCATCTTCTCAAGCGAGAAATCAAACGCCCCGATATGAAACGTGAGTTGTGCCTCGGTCGTATTGTATTCGAGCACCGTTCGGGGAAGATTCTGCAGATTGTTGGTCGGGACAACACCGGGCTCGGGTGTATTGGATTTCGTAAAATTGATCCCAGTGCCGGATTCGCGGTTGTCGACAAAATTGAAATAGTAGCCGACATCATCGAACGCGTATCCGTACAACTTCACGCCCTGGCTTCGCGTCCTGTAGTGATCGGTGCCGACATTGGTCTGGCCGAGCAGAAAATTGGGCTCGAGGTTCAGAATACCACCTGGGAACGTCTCCGAGATGACGTGCCACCTGATCTCGCTTGGTTCGAGGTCGCCTGCGAGCGTCGAGATTTCGTAATTGAATTCCCCTTTCAGAAATTCATATTCATCGCGCTCAACGTCGGTCATGCGATCCACGGCTCCCTCGAGTGTCTTGAGATGCATTGCGAGAACCCGCCTCGAGAGCGGCTTTGCAGCGTCCCTGTACTCCGGCAACAGTCCTTTCGCTTCCATCCTCTTCAGGAACGGATAGACATCGTGGGTCACGGGAAGATAGATCGACTGCGCGGCAGAGAGAGTGACCAACAAGCCGAGGAAGAGAACGGTCCAAAGAATTTTTGAGCGCGGGATCATTTGGTTCCTGATCTGTGCTGTGGTACTGACGTTGCGTGCAACGTCAGTACAAATGTTACCATAGGCAACGTCAGTACGGGTCTTGCCGTAGGTAACGTCGGCGCGCAACCGACGTCGCGTGTATGCTGTATGAACAGTATCATCGCGAGGAGGCTCGGCGCTGCGGAGCACGCCGGTCTCACGCGAAATACGATCTCAAACTCTCGTGCCAATGCGGCATTTGGTCCAAGCCCAGCGATTGGAGGTGTGCGTTCGCAAGGACTGAATACGCCGGGCGTCTCACTTCCGACGGGTACTCCTTCGACGAAACCGGCACGACGCTCGCAGAGGCTCCCGCAAGGCGCAACACCTCTTTCGCGAACTCGAACCAGGAGCACTCGCCGCTGTTCGTCGCGTGATAAAGCCCGTATTCATTTGTACGGACAAGACTGCGTATCTGCCGGGCGAGGTCCTGCGTGTACGTCGGCGTCAGTACCTCGTCATTGACGACCCGAAGTTCCTTTTGTTCCCCGGCTCGGGCAAGGATCTTCTCAATGAAGTTCGCCCCCTTCGCCAGGCATCGCGCATGGCCATAAAGACCGGAGGTCCGGACGATGAAGTAACGCTGACAACCGGCCTGAATCGCCTTCTCTCCCGCCAACTTTGATTCACCGTAAATGTTCAGCGGATTCGTTTTGTCAGCTTCAACGTACGGCGATCTCTTTTCCCCGTCGAAGACATAGTCCGTGCTGATGTGGAGCAGCGGCACTCGTTGTTCTTCCAACACCCGGGCAAGATTGCCTGCACCGGTTTCGTTCACCAGAAACGACCGCCCGCGCTCTTTCTCGCAAAGCTCCACGTTCAGGTACGCAGCGGTGTTGATCACGACGTCCGGCTCTATGGAGGCGAACGCCCGCTCAACCGAACGAGCGTCACTGATTTCGATGTCCTGTTGAGTCAGCGGAATGATCGATTCTTTGGCGAACGCCGCAACAATGTCCGTCCCAAGCTGCCCGTTTGCGCCGATAACAGCAACCTTCATGAGTTTCCGCGTTTCTCGTTCGATGTGAAGAGGTGCTCCCGGGGCATGTCCTTCAGGAAGAGGCCTGCACGGTCCTTGTCCGACAGTACCGGATCCGCGACCGGCCACCGCACGCCAATATCCGGGTCGTCCCAGCGGATCGTCCTCTCACAATCCTTCCTGTAATAGCCTGTGCATTTGTAACCGACTCTCGCCGTCGGACTTAAGACGGCAAAGCCGTGGGCGAACCCCTCCGGGATGTAGAGCTGCTTGTTGTTCTCGAATGAGAGGGTCATTCCGAACCACCTCTTAAACGTCGGAGAGCCGAGGCGGATGTCGACGGCAACGTCGAAGATTTCTCCTTCGAGAACGTAGACGAGTTTTCCCTGCGGCTGCGGATTCTGATAGTGCAGGCCGCGCAATACGCCTTTGTGGGAGAACGAAACGTTGTCCTGCACGAAGTCAGCATCCAGGCCGATGGAAGCATATCGTTCCTTGTGCCAGGTCTCAAGGAAACTCCCCCGTGAGTCGCCATAGCGGTCAACGTCGACGGCAAGGACTCCGGGCAGTTCGGTTTGAACAATCTTCATGCGGTGATTACTTGTTTAGGAGGGAGAGAATGTACTGGCCGTACGCATTCTTCTTCATCGGCTCAATCTGCTTCAGGAGTTGGTCAGCCGTGATCCAGCCGGCGTTGAACGCGATCTCCTCGGGACAGGCGATCTTCAAACCCTGCCGGTCTTCGATTGTCTGGACAAACACGGAGGCCTGGAGCAGCGATTCGTGAGTCCCGGTATCAAGCCACGCCATGCCGCGGCCCATGAGCTCAACGCGCAACTCTCCCCGCCTCAGGTACTCCTTGTTGACATCGGTAATCTCCAGTTCGCCCCGCGCTGACGGCTTCTGGGTCTTCACCATACCAACCACTTTAGAATCGTAAAAGTAGAGACCCGTCACCGCATAATGTGATTTTGGGACTGCCGGTTTTTCTTCGATGGAGATAGCCTTCCCTTGCGCATCGAATTCAACGACACCGTAGCGCTCGGGATCTTTCACGAAATATCCGAAAACGGAGGCACCGATCGTCTGCTGAGCAGCCCGGCGAAGCGACTCTCCAAGTCCGTGACCATAGAAAATGTTGTCGCCGAGAACGAGCGCCACCTGTTCAACGCCGATGAACTTCTCACCGATGAGGAACGCCTGTGCGATGCCCTCCGGCTTCGGCTGTTCCGCGTACTGGAACGAGACACCCCATTGCGATCCGTCTTTCAAAAGAGAGCGAAAACGATCGAGATCCGTCGGCGTGGAAATGATTAACATTTCTCGTATACCGGCCAGCATCAGCGTCGACAATGGGTAATAGATCATTGGCTTGTCATAGATTGGCAGAAGCTGCTTGCAGAGCGCAAGAGTCGCCGGATACAGCCTTGTTCCGGCACCGCCGGCAAGTATGATGCCTTTCATCGTCGATCCTTCTGAAGATATATCGTTTGTGTAAGAAGCGGTTGCAAGCAATCAGCATTCAGCGATCAGCTATCAGCTGACTGCGAACAGCTGGCCGATGACAGCTATACGTCGCGTTTCAGCATGGTCCGGAAATACAGCATCGTCCGGAGCAGACCATCTTCGCGCCGGATCCTGGGCTCCCAATTGAGCAGCTGACGTGCGATCGTTATATCGGGCTGACGCACTTTGGGATCATCTTCAGGCAGCGGCCTGTAGACAATCTTGCTCGTGCTGCCTGTGAGGCGCACGATCTCCTCTGCGAGCCCCTGCATCGTAATCTCTTCCGGATTCCCGATATTCACGGGTAGAGCGTAGTCAGACATCATGAGCCGGTAGATTCCATCGATCAGGTCGGACACGTAGCAGACGCTGCGCGTCTGTTTGCCATCGCCGAACACGGTGACATCCTCCCCGCGGAGCGCCTGGGACATGAACGCGGGGATCGCCCTTCCATCCTCGATGCGCATCCGTTCACCATAAGTATTGAAAATGCGGACAATCCGCGTGTCGACTGAGTGAAAGCGATGATACGCCATCGTGAGGGCTTCCGCGAAACGTTTTGCTTCATCGTACACTCCCCGCGGTCCGACGGGGTTGACGTTCCCCCAGTACGATTCCGGCTGCGGATGGATCATCGGATCGCCGTACGTCTCCGATGTGGAAGCGAGGAGAAATCGCGCATGCTTCGCCTTGGCAAGCCCGAGCGCTTTGTGCGTTCCGAGAGAGCCCACTTTCAAAGTCTGGATTGGCAGTTTCAGGTAATCGATGGGACTCGCAGGCGAGGCAAAGTGAAAAATGTAATCGACATCCCCTTCCACGAAGAGGTAGTTCGTCACATCATAATGAATGAACTTGAACGCGGGATTCCCGGCGAGGTGAGCGATATTCGCAATGCTGCCGGTGATCAGGTTGTCGATACAGACGACTGCATGCCCCTCCGCGATGAGTCGATCGCAGAGGTGAGAGCCGAGGAACCCTGCTCCACCCGTAACTATTGAAGTCGGCATCGAATAACAGCGTCGAAGATTGTGCGGATTGAGCGATGCGAGGACGTTTAGGTCAACGTCACGCTTCGTGTTTGGACCTCAAGTTACCAAACGAGGGGGCAAGATGCAACGCAATTGCTCCTGCGGGGGGCAGATGACGGCATCGACT
>DATJQB010000505.1:0-10216 GCA_035506075.1 Bacteroidota bacterium
CATGAAACGGGCCGGTGTCATCAACCCCGTCATGCTCATGGATGAAGTCGACAAGATGAGCATGGATTTCCGCGGCGATCCGTCGGCCGCGCTCCTCGAGGTTCTGGACCCCGAACAAAACAGCACGTTCAGCGATCACTATCTCGATGTCGACTACGATCTCTCGAAGGTGATGTTCGTGACCACGGCAAACGTCCGGTATGCGATCCCGTTGCCCCTTCAGGACAGGATGGAAATTATCGAGCTTTCCGGGTATCTGGATTACGACAAACGCGAGATTGCCAAGCGGCACATCATTCCAAAGCAACTGGCGGCGCACGGACTGACGGAGAGGATGCTCACGTTCACCGACGAGTCCATCGACAGAATCATCAACGAATACACGCGCGAGGCGGGGGTCCGGAACGTTGAGCGAGAACTCGCGTCTGTCTGCAGGAAAGCGGCGAAGGAAATAGTCCTGAGCAAACGAAAGAACGGCTCGGCGAAGAAGAAGCGGAAGACCGCCGGCGGCATCAACGTAACGGCCGAAATGATCGAGCACTACCTGGGTGTTCCAAAATTCCGGATGAAGGAAGCGGAGCGCCAGCGACGTGTCGGCTCCGTGACAGGGTTGGCATGGACGAGCGTTGGGGGGGATATTCTGAACGTCGACGTGACGATCATGAGCGGCGCTCAAAAATTGACACTGACCGGCCAGCTGGGCGAGGTTATGAAAGAGTCAGCCCAGGCGGCGTTGAGCTATATCCGTTCGAACGCACGACGGTTTGGCGTCAACCCCGAGTTCACGAAGGGAAGAGAAATTCACATCCATCTTCCCGAGGGAGCGATCCCGAAGGACGGCCCCTCGGCCGGCATCACGATGGCGATGGCAATCATCTCGGCTGCAAGCAACCGGCCGGCGCGCAACGACGTTGCAATGACAGGGGAGATCACACTGCGGGGAAATGTGCTGCCCATCGGCGGGCTGAACGAAAAACTTCTCGCCGCGCAGCGGAGCGGAATCAAGACCGTCATCATCCCGAAGGAAAACGTGAAGGACCTCACGGAAATCCAGGACAAGGTCAAAGAGGGGCTCACGATTATTCCCGTGGAGACGATCGAAGAAGCGGCAAAGCTTGTGTTCCCCGGCAGGGCCGGGAAGCGGCGCTGATGGCTGCTGCAAATACGCGATTTCCATTTTTCATCATAACTTCTTAATTTCGGCTCACGATGTCCTACCAGGTTACAGCCCGCAAGTGGCGCCCGTTAGTGTTCGAAGACGTTGTCGGACAGTCGCACGTGACAAGCACGCTCCGCAATGCGATTGCTTCGAAGCGGCTTGCGCACGCGTATATTTTCAGCGGCGTCCGCGGCACAGGCAAGACGACGACAGCCCGCATTCTTGCGAAGGCCATCAACTGCCAGGCGCCGAAAGATTCGAACCCGGACAACGAATGTGAAATCTGCAAGGAGATCACAGCAGGACGGAGCCTTGACGTCATCGAAATCGACGGGGCCTCCAACCGCGGCGTTGAGGAAATCCGGAATCTTCGTGAGTCGGTTCGGTACACGCCGGCCCGCGGAAAGTATAAAGTCTATATCATCGACGAAGTCCACATGCTGACGAAGGAGGCATTCAACGCCCTCCTGAAAACGCTCGAAGAACCACCGGAGCATGTGATCTTCATCTTCGCGACGACGGAAGTTCACAAGATCCCGATGACGATCCTGTCACGCTGTCAGCGGTTTGATTTCAGAAGGATTTCGATCGAAGAGATTGCAGGAAACCTGCGAAGCATCGCGACCGGCGAAGGAATGACGATCGATGAAGAGGCGTTGCTCGTGATCGCCAAGAAGGGGGACGGTTCGCTCCGCGACGCCCAGAGCATCTTCGATCAGATCCGCTCCTTTTGCGGCAACCAGATTGTTCTTGCAGACGTGCTCAAGGTGCTCAACGTTGTCGACCTGGAGGTCTTCTTCAGGGTTACCGACCTCATCAGGGCACACGATACCCGCGGCGGCATCCAGCTCGTGGACGATATCGTGAAGGGGGGATACGATCTGCGTGAGTTTCTCGGCGGTTTGTCGGAACACCTCAGGAACCTCCTCGTTGTTGTGACCACAGAGGCGACCGAGCTTGTGGAAACATCAGAGCCGTATCGAAAACGGTACCGCGAGGAATCGGCGCACTTTCAGCAGAACGACATCCTTCGCCTGCTGAAGCTTGTCAACGAGCTTGAACAATCGATCCGATGGTCTCCGCAGCCCCGGTTCAAACTGGAAGCGGGATTGCTGCAGATGATCAAGCTGGAGCGTTCGGTGCAGATAGACGCCTTGCTTGGTCAGATCGAGCAGATGAAAAAAAAACTTAGTTCCGCTGGCGGGAACGGGGTCGGAGTGACGGCAGCCCAGGGATCTTCACGGCCCGACGAGTCCGGCACCGAGCTGAAAGTTGTTGGCCAGGTTAACGCCGGGCGGCTGCGCAGCGTATCGCTCAGCGAGCCGGTAAGAGACTTCCCGCACGCGCGTCAGGCCGCAGCACCACCAGATCCTTCCCCGCTTCAAAATCACACTCCGGTATTGTCACAACCCACAGCGCCGCCGGGAGAGACCGGTCAGCCCGTGGTTTCTCTGCGGACAATCACCGCGGAAGAAGCGTTCGAGCACTGGTCGCCATGGGTCACCGAAGTTCGGAAAACAAAGATCGGCATCGGGACAATCCTGGGGGAGAGCAGGCTGCTCGATGTTGAGGGGGACGCGATGCATATCAGCTGTCCCGACGATTATCATTTCTCATCTCTCAAACGACACAAAGACTTCCTCGTCGATTCCTTCCACAAGGTCAGCGGCTTCAGGGTTCGCATCGAGCCGGTCTTAAGCAGTGTTCCTGGCAACGGGCATGGCCACGCCGCTCAGACACCAACACCAACCGCATCGACAGCTCCGTCGGCGACATCATCACCGAATCACGCAAACGGTACCGCCGCGATCAACGGGGAGCACCCCGTGCTGCAGGCGCTCAGACGCGAGCTGGGCGCAGAGCCGATCCAATAAACGTTCGAGAAATCTCCAGCCGTACTCCTCACCTCCGCCTTCGATTTGCCAAGTCTTTTTGGGCAAATTTCGCTGATTTTGCGCGGCAGTTTCTTGACACTCGCCCGCGGAATTCTTAGATTGGCGGCGTCTCATCCCGCCCCCTCTGAAGTCTTCCTTCTGTACAGCCTGCAGAGTTTTCCAGCGTGTCCGCAAGTCACTCAATAGAAAATCAGAGCCCTCGGGTATCCCGCTCTGTTCGCACGGCGCCGGCGGAAATTGTCCGGGCTCTCGCTCTTCTCCTCCTTCCGACACTTCTCGTCATCGGACTATTCCGCGGTGGCGGCTCACACATGCTGGCCCCGGGCGACACCGCGGCGAACCTCCAACTCTCTGCCGTTGATTCAGCGGGAACAGAAGGCACGATGTTTGGCGGCAAACTGACGGCTATTCTATTCTTCAGCGCCGAGTGTCCGCACTGTGTCCGCGAAATCGTGACTTTTGACCGGCTGTCAAACCGATTCGGTGGAACCATTTCGTTCCTGGCGATTTCATCGAGCAACAGATCCAGAACCGCCAACCTTCTTCGTGAAAAACAAATCGCCGTGCACACGGCGCTTGACTCGGGTGATGGGGGAAAACGAATCTACGGCGTCGATGTGCTGCCCGCCTTCTTTCTCATAGGCAAAGATGGCACAGTGCTCTACCGCGATTCTGGAGAGAGGGGGTACATCGTGCGTGAGAGACTCTTCAAGAGATTCACAGACGAACAGACCACCTTCTTGGAATAAAAATCACCGTTCGACTCCGGCAGCGATCGATCCTGCGGGACCACCCGCACCTGTCAAAGCAAGGAGATTGAAATGGGAAGAAAACTGGCTGTAAGCATCGGTGTGCTGGGAGCGCTGGCAATTGAGTTGAGCGTCTCCTGGAAGATGGCGCACGAAGCCGGGTTGCCATTGAACAACGGCGCTACCCAGCACCGGCGCGAGATCATCTACCTGGGCTCCGATGGCGTCGAGTTCCAACGAGCTTCCAACTCGTGCGGGATCGCAGCTCTTTCGATGGTCTTGCGACATTTTGGCATTGACGATAAGACGGTAGAATTGAACCGAAACATCTTCAAGAGTCCGAGCGGAACAAGCCTGGCGACCTTGCAACGAATCTGCCGACGGCTTGGGCTGGAAGCAGAAGGATGGAACATTGCAGCCACCGACCTTCACGATGCGAACTTCCCTGTCATTCTCTATTTGAACGATCGACACTTCGTGGTGGCAGACAGCCTGGACCGGGAAGAAAACGTCTTCGTCAGAGATCCGGCGGTTGGACGCCTCAAGATCCCGATGGAACAACTCACACAGCGATGGAATGGGGAAGCGCTTGTTTTTGGAAATCACAAGCCGACACGACGATGAATGCAAAAAAAGGACAGCAGATGCTCGCTGGTCCACGCAGCAACAGCAATGATGGTGTGCCTGGCCGGCCCCCGGGTCCGACATCATCGCTCGCGCCCGTGGGCGGGCCGCAGCGAGCAGTTTGATCAACTCAACTTTTCCTGAAGGAGATAGTCATGAAAACCACAATTGTTGTCACTCTTCTGGCGGTTGGCATGCTGTTGCGGCCCCAACCCGCCTTCAACGTTCATGATGCGATGATCCCGACCGCATCAGTTACGGCGGTGAGCACACACGCCACGGCAACTCATCCGCTCTCTGCGGCCGACATGAGCAACGCGATTGGGAACGGGCTCTCGGGCTGCACGGAGTCGAAGGCGGCCAACGGTGACACCTACGTCACCTGCTGTCTCGATCTCTGGATCTTCGCGATATGCGTTGCCGTCAACTGGAGCGCCCTGGAGAGAATCATTCCGTTTGCGTAGTTTCAACGTGGAATTCCCGGGGCCGGGGCGACGCACACTTCGGCCCCGTTCTATTTTCCGGAGGACACTCATGACACATCGACGAACAGATTTCCTGATCCTGTTCATACTTGGAGCTGCCGGGTATGCGAACGGGCAGATTCTCGGCGGCGATGAGCACTTTCCCATTATCAAGGAGCTTCGCTGGGAGTCGACAATGGAAGAAGCACGAACCGTCTGCGAGCGGAGCCGGGTTTCGCCCGACATCAACGACAGCGTTGTTGTTGTGACGATACCACTGCTTGGATTTACGGCTCGCACGGAGTTCCAGTTCAACGAGTCAAGGCAGTCCCTCAAAAGCGTCCAGGCAAAATTCAACGAGGCGAATGCCGCGCTTGTGGATTCTGTGACGGGCTTTTTCACGAGGACACTCGGCAGGCCGCCCGTCCGAACGGCGAAGGAGAAAAGCCTCATCCTCTTTACCGTCCGTCTCGAGATGGCTGTCTGGAGGGCTGCATGGGGCATGGTGAACCTCGTTACCGCAAAACAGGGGAATTCTTTCCTGGAGGCGAGCCTCGTGTTTTTCCCGCCAACCATCCAGCAAAGCCCCGCGGCGAACCAGTAATCAACAACCCAACGGAGGATTCGATGAGTATCCTTCTTAATGTTCTTGCAGCTCCGCGAGAGGCGTTCGAGCAAATCAAAAATCAACCTCGCTGGCTGTTTGCGACCGCCGTCAATAGCGCGGGTCTCTTTGCTGTCCTGTGGCTCGGTTTGATCTGGCGAAACCCGGCCACCGGTTTTGAGTGGACAAGGATGGTACTGCCAGCCTTGATTTCTCCGCTGATTGTTGGTATCGTTTCAACTGGCAGCAGTGCGTTTGTGTTTCTCTTGGTGGCGATGTTCGGCGGCAGAGGGGAGGGGATTCCCTCGTTCAGGACGATTCACTGTCTCAACGTTCATTGTGGCGTCATTGTTTTGCTCGGGGAGGTTGTGAATGTTCTTCTCGTCTGTTCAAAGATCGCGGGAGAAATAGAATTCGCACTGCCCAACCGTTTCCCGCTGGGACTGGACGCCTTGTTCTTGCTGGTTGGGGTGCCCGGGGTCTACGCTGTGATTCTGCTGCACTGTACCGGCGTGTTCATCCTCTGGTATCTTGTTGTCCTGGCGAAAGGGCTCCACGATGTTTGCGGAACGAGCGCGAGGAGCTCCGGAATGATCGCGGCCGGTCTCTGGTGCGTGACGGTCGGATTTGTTCTGGGGTTGGTGTACCTGGCGGGCGGGGGAACAACCATCCGCATTGCGATGTAGAAATACTTCAACCAAGGAGTTATTATGATCGGTCGATTGAATTCGGCGTTACGTCTCCCCCTGTCGTTGATTTCTCTTGTGGTTCTTTCGTGCGCGCTCTCCGTTTGCGGTTGTTCCCCGGAGCTGCAGACGACTTCGCGCGATGCGGCAAGAAAGACCATTGTTGTGTACCAGCCGTCGCACCAAAGTGATACGGGGGTCAATTTCAACGAAGCCCTGGTCAGCAACGGTATTGCTGAAGGAGCGATCAGCGCATCGACAGGAGCGGTTGAGGTGCATAAGGTGTGGAGCTACAATACAGAGGGTTTGCATCACGCGCGGGAGGGAAGCAACACAAAGATCGAGCACACGTCGTGGATCGATTCGCTTGGAAGAATTTCGGGATACGCTTTCGAAATTCAGGAGTCAAGAAAGCTCCACCCGGACGTATTTATCGCACTGCACAACAACGGGGCAACCAACCGGAACGCATGCTGGGGGTACGTGCACGAAGGAGATCCGTTGGAGCCGCAAAACAGGGCGCTGGCGAAAGATCTTGTTGAAGCCGTTTGCCAGGCCTCGGGCCTTGAGAATGGCGGCGTGCTTGGCGACAGCTCGCCAAACAGGAACGATTACAGGTGCAAGAACACCGGCAAGCTTTCGTTCTACAGCCTGGATGAAAACGTTAATCCCGCCCCCATACGAGTGCTCCTTGAGATCGGCGACAACAAGGTGAGTTACGATCTGCTGACAGATCCTTCCGCGCAGAAGAAAATCGGAAGGGCTATTCAGGAGGTTGTCGAGAAACAATTCGGCGGGAAAACACACTGACGACATCTCTGCCCGTCAAAAAACCAACAGATGACACCCCATGCGGCTGGCGATAGTTCAAACCCGTCCTGAGTTTGGAAGCACACGAGCGAACCTCCAATCTGCCATTGAACTGATGGAGTCCGAACGGGCAGACCTGTATGTCTTGCCTGAGCTCTTCAACACAGGCTACAATTTTATCGACACCGCAGAGGTTGAGAGTGTTGCCGAACGGACAGACGGCCCCACATTTCAGGCGATCGCGCGATTTGCAAAGGACCGGGCGTGTTACGTCGCGTATGGATTTGCGGAAAAGACAAATCGCCTGTTCAACTCGGCAGCGCTCGTTGGGCCGGATGGCTTGATCGGGCTTTACCGAAAAATCCATCTGTTTGACAGGGAAACACTTCTCTTTGAGCAGGGAGACCTCGGCTTTCCGGTCTTCGATCTTCCATTCGGCCGGGTGGGGATGATGATTTGTTTTGATTGGATCTATCCTGAGTCAGCGCGATCGCTCGCCCTGCAGGGAGCCCAGTTGGTACTCCATCCCTCCAATCTTGTTCTTCCATATTGTCCGGACGCGATGGTCACGCGCTGCCTTGAAAGCAGGGTGTTTTCCGCCACAGCGAACCGGGTTGGAACTGAAAACAGGGGAGGTGTGAATCTTCGGTTTATCGGCACGAGCGAGGTTGTGTCACCCCGGGGAGAGATCATGGTTCGCCTTGAGAGGGAAGAACCGGCCGTCGGGGTTGTGGAGGTCGATCTCGCCGAGGCACGTTCGAAGAGAATCAATCAATACAACGACCTTCTTGCCGGGAGACGGCCCGATCAATACACCTCGTGAAATAAAAAAGCCCGGTCTGTTCTCAGCCGGGCTTCTGAATTTTTGGTGGCGCAGGTCATTCGTCGAGTGTGAAACCGGCCTTGAGCGTTACCTGCCACTGAACGACCTTTCCCTCCTCAACCTGTCCTCGCGTCTCAATGACTTGCATCCATCGGATGTTCCTCACCGTTTTGGATGCACGGGCCAGGGCGCTCTGGACCGCGTCTTCGATACTCGTGCTCGACGTCCCCGTGAGCTCGATGTGTTTGTAAATCCTGTTGGGCATTGCTTCGCTCCTTTCAAAGATCCTCGTGTAAACTGACCAACCAGTCTTCCGGATTAAACTTTTTGATTTCCACCTCAGGGACCACAGTGCGCGGTGCGGGATCGGCATCCTTGATGATTCTCACATGTGTTGCGGTCACGTCTTCGGCACAACGATCACAATGGAGCGGCAGCGGTTGAAACGAACCCGGGGTCACAAAATCCCGGGACCATTCAAGGAGATCATTCTTCGTGACGACGCGGAAATCTGTCCGCTCCACGAATCGTCCACATCGCTGGTGACACGCTGAGTATAGAACAAAAAAAGCTGGTTCATGGATCCTGCTCATGATGGCTCCTTGTACGCTGGTGAACGACAAGCCCAAAACAGGAAGAGCATAAGATTATTTGGTAATAAAATCAATACAATCGCACCGAGCAGATCAGGACCAGGCGACGGCTTGACAATCTACGCCTTTTTCCATTATCTTGAAGAGGGAAAGGACAACAGATCATCGAACCTTGTTAGAGTGTACGTCGATTGCTCCATGGTTGAACGTGAATCACTCTAACAATGCGTGAAGGCCGAATTCATTGTGAGTGAATTCGGTTTTTTTGTTTTATGTCCTTTCACGACGCAACGAGATGAAGACCATGCATACGCTACGTATCATCATCATCGCCCTTCTTGTCGCCCCGGGTTTTATGACCGCGCAGACCGTCGCAAAATATGCCGGTGAGTTCATGGCTATTGGTGTCGGCGGAAGAGCTCTGGGCCTCGGTGGCGCACAGGTTGCCCTGGCAAACGATGCTACCGCCGGGTATTGGAATCCCGCCGCCCTTGCCCGGATCAACTATCCCGAGGGCATCGTCATGCATGACGAACGGTTCGGGAGCCTCATCAACTATGATTTTGTATCTGTGGCCATTCCATACGGTCCGGACGCCAGTCTCGGGCTCAGCATCATCCGGCTCGGAGTCGACGGGATCCCCGACACACGGAACGCGTGGATCGACAGCAATAACAACGGCATCTTCGACAGCTCTGATCGCCTCGATTATGACAAGATCAGTTACTTCAACGCCGCCGATTGGGCGTTCTATCTCTCATATGCGAAGCGAAGCTCCGATGCATTCCTCTATGGCGCAAACGTGAAAATCATCCGCCGCGGGCTTGCAGACCAATCTGCAATGGGGATCGGCTTTGATGTTGGCGCGTGGTATTCACCCGCAGAGAACCTTTCATTTGGCGTCAACGCGCAGGATGTCACAACAACGTTAATCGCCTGGAGCACCGGTCGCAATGAGCTTGTCTCGCCGACGCTGAAGATGGGCGCTGCCTACGGGATCGACGCGTTCGGGGGACGTTTTACGCCCGTAGCCGATGTCGATGTCCGGTTTGAAGACAGGCAGTTTGCATCCATCGCGCACCTGGGGCCGGTGAGCTTCGATCCGCACGCGGGGCTGGAATTCGATTACAGGAAGACCGTTGCACTTCGCGTCGGATACAGTGATGTGAAACAGTTGACGCTTGGGGCGGGTCTTCACCTGCGGATGCTGGACGTGGACTATTCGTTTGCGAAATTTTCAGCAGATGAAACGCTGGGAAACACACATCGCATCTCGCTGCGGTTTGTGCTCCAGGATGACAAGTTCGGAAGGGGAGCCGCGTCTCGTTGATGTTTTCGATCTCCCGGGTCAGCGCCGCCAGCCGAAGAAGCAGTCCATTCCTGCGCCGCCGGGGGCCTTCCTGAATCGAAAGCTCAGTTCATTTCCGCTCCGTTTCGTCCACACGTACGACCAATTCCCGTGTTCGCCCGCCTCACACACGCGCTTTCCTTTGTGAGTTACAACAAGTCCCATGCAGACCAGGTCGCCCCGATGGCGGCTCAGGCTGTGTCGCAGGTGCACCAATCCCTTTCCGAAACTCCACCGCAACACAGGCTCACGCAGGTCTCTTGATTCTCCCTCAAACAGGCCGGAAACAAGAGCTCCATCAAGCTTCTCAATCACTGCCGGTGTTACAAAGCGATCTCTGTACAGCGTGGAGGGGAGTGTCCCCGCGCGAAGTTCTCCGCCGTCGGGGAGCACCAAATCGGGTTTGAACCGGAGGCGATCGAGCACCCAAAGGTCTTCGTCGTACAGCAACTGTCCGAAGA
>DATJQB010000506.1:0-4056 GCA_035506075.1 Bacteroidota bacterium
AGTACCTGCTCCCCCGCTGCTGAAGGCATTTCGCCGTAAGAAGGAGTACTTCGGAGCCGCTCTATGCCGCCAGTTTGCCAAGACTCTCTTCGATTGCCGCCGAGACACTCTGAGCAACGTAGGCAGCGTCCGACACGCTCAGACCGGGATGCACAGGAAGCGAGATGATTTCTTTCGTCAGCAGATCGCTCATGGGAACCGACGCGCGTCGGGCAGCGATGGTGTTCCACATCGGCATCTTGTCGATCGTGAAAGTGTATTGCACAAGCGCATCGATACCGCGATCCCTCAAACGGGCAAGCACCGAGTCCCGGATCTTCCGATCCACACGTATGACATAGACCCAGAGTGACGACTCTGCATCCGAACGCCTCGCCTGCCGCCTGATACCCGTGGCAGCGAAGTACTGATCATAGAATGCAATGAGTCTTTTCCGCTTCGCCATCAACTCTTCCCACACCGCGAGTTTTTTCTGAAGGAACAGAGCATTGAGGGCATCGATCCGGAAATTATGACCCACGTATTCCCCAAAATGTCGTGCCGTTTGACCGTTGTTTACATAACCCCGGATGTACCGATGCCACTGATCCTGGTTGTAGGTAATAAATCCTGCCTGTCCGACTCCTCCAAATCCTTTGATGGGACCAGCAGAGAATCCCGCCACAGTCCCCAGGCTGCCAACCCGTCGCCCGTTGAGCGTTCCACCGAAAGCGTGTGAGGCATCTTCGATCACCGGGAGCCCGAACCGGTCAAACTCGCGCGGATCGGCAACATTTCCATAGAGATGGACAAGGCAAATCGCCTTTGTTCTCGGCGTCAGAACCCGCCAAACCGTCTCCTGTGAAAGGTTCCACGTGTTCGGATCGACGTCTGCAAGAATGACCCTCGCTCCCGCATGGTACATGGCAACCGCTGAAGCAAGGAATGTGTTGGCTGGAACGACGATCTCATCCCCTTCCTTGATATTCAGCACCTGCGCGGCGATTTGCAGCGACATGGTACCGCCACCGGTCATGCAGCAATATCGTGTGCCGCAGTACGTCGCAAGCTGCGTCTCCAGTTCTTCAACGACGGGCGAAGAGACGAGTTCATTGGAGTCGTACAGCGCAGAGAGACTTTCAAAGAATTCCTTTTTGATCAGCTGATTCTCGTATGTCAGATCGATCGTCGAAATACGAGCCTGTGAACGGTCGATGGGCACACTTCTATGCATTGGCCGCCTTCCGGAAAAACGACTTGGATCTGTTGTTTGTCAAAATTGTCTGGACTTGCCGGACGATCTCATCCGGATCAATATTGCTCATACAATCGAGTCCGCTCGTGCAGCGGGGCAACCAGCACGGCATCTCTTTGCACCCACATTGGGATCGAAGCACCACGCTGCCGTCATAGAGGTAGATCTCACTTGGATCCGTCGGCCCAAACAAACCAACGACGTTCCTCTCATAAGCAAAAGCGATGTGCAGACCGAGGCTGTCGCTCGTCACCAGCACGCGGCACGAGTTGATCCAATCCATATACTCGTACAGGTCCCCCTGTCCCCTTTGCCACGACAAGGACAACCCGGCGTCCAGGAGCTTTCTTTCGAGACTCTTCCACTTCCCAAGAGGCATGCCTTTGGCAGGCCACTTCGGGCCCACTTCGAAATTCAGCCCAACGTCGAATGTCAACTCCGTCTTCGGCCTGTAGCCGATCACATACCGCTGCCCGCTCCATTCAACTCCTCCAAGCATCTCCACCATCACCTGCTGCCATCCGGTCTTCGCCGGGCGGGTCTTCTTGGTTTCGATGTAGCTGATGAAATCCCTTCCCTTTTCGTACGCGTCGTAGGTTCCCCTGACTGAATCGAATCGAAATCCATATTTCGTCCAGGCATCGATCATGTCCGCAACGGCGCAGACGCCGGGCACTTTTTCGAGATTGATGACGATATCAAACTTCTCCCTCATCAGTTGGAACGGAACAAATTGATCCCACGTAAGAATCCGGTCGATGAACGGGTTCTGCACAAGCAGCGGCTCCGCCCGTTCCGAGACAAGCCAGGTGAGATGACTGTCGGGATACTTTTCCTTGAGCGGACCGAGCATCACGGTAGCCCGCAGGACATCCCCGAGGCTGACGATCTTACCAATTTCCGAATCGAGCGTCTCTGAATATCCAAGTTTGATGATGAGTATTTTTGTCGGCATCGAGGTCATCGTCTTCGTTCCCCGGTTCTCCGAAGTTCCGCGGAGGGGTTCAAATAAAATTCCTGTGCTTCACTTGCGCTGACCCAAGCTGCGCCAGGTATGTGTTGACCGCGTGCGGCCGGCAGTTCGGCGGACACGAACGCACGTCCAGGCTCTCCTCGACACGGAACTTCACCCCCCTTCGCTTTGGCGAATTCCAGAGTTCCTTGAAGGACTGCTCATAGATTGAGCCGAAGGCGAATTCCTCATCATCCCAGTGCGGCAGGCAGCTGCTCACGACTCCGGCGGAGTTCACGACGGTGATGAACGAGGTTCCAAGGCAATGGCCGTATGCGCGTTCGCCGTAATGTTCAAACGACTGCCTGCGGGCAATCACTGCAAATGTGCTCGTCCTGAACCGCTCGGCTTCGTCAAGCAACGGCCCGATGAACTCGAGCGTCAATTGTTGTGAAAGGCGGTATGACTGGTTTTCCTGCTGCACAAAAGGCTTGATGGCCAGATAGTCGATGCCGCAATCCCTGAGAACCTCGACGGCCGGCAAGAGGACTTGTCCATTTTCCGGGATTAGCACAAATTGGGCGCCGATGTCGAGCTGCAGATCCATCGATCGCTTCAGATGCACAGCCGACGTGATGTTGTCCACCACGCTCTGAAAGATCTGACCTTTGACGCGATGGACCGCAGCATAGCTCTCAGCAGTGCCGGCATTGAAACTGAACCGCAGGAATGTCAGGTATGGCAGTAGTTCGGCTGCCACTGCCGGGGTCAGACGTTGACCGTTCGTAAACATACCGACATCGATGCCGTTTGCCTGCGCGTGTCTGACAAACCTGAGAATGTCCGGATGAAGCAGTGGTTCCCCTTCACCCGCAAACAGGATGCTCTTGAGACCGCACTCCGCAAGCTCGTCAAGCAACCGGAGCGTGCGCGCTGTCTCGAGCTTCCGGTTCGGGTAGCCTATGTTGTCGTATGCGCAGAAGACACAACGTTGATTACATGACCCCACGGGACTTATTTCCAGGTAGATCGGATAGCAGTCCCCTTCCGTCAGGAATTCAGTGACCCGCTGGGGATGCAAGTGGAGTTTGTGCCCGTCGAAATCGTAGGGATTCATTGGATATTGCGAATTTCCACACTTGTATGACCGAACACCTGGAACCTGTTCGTCTTGATCTTCACATCGCATGGATTGCAGTCACCGAAGGAGGTGCATGTTCTGAATTCGTCGGGGACGGTCGCCGAAAACTCCGGATCGAGGATGTGCGCAATCGGATTTCGTGAATGATAGAGATCGGCGTGACATCTGAACACGCGTCCTGCTGGATCCACGATAATCTCAGTGGTCTTGCACTCACACATCCTGAGCTCGCCGGCCATGACACTGCCGGGATACCGGACGGTGCCATACGCCTTTCCCTTGTATTCGCCGAGATATTCCTTCGTTCTGAAATCTATGCCAAGCTTCCTGCACCGATCTTTCACGGACAGTACGTGACTGCGAAGCTCGGCATCTGGATGTTCAATGGCGTACAGTCCTACGCGAAATCCGGCATCCTGCAGCTTCAATACTTTGCGAATAAGGTCTTCGATATCATGCTGACCCGGATGATAGCTCGCACGGATCGGTGCGTACGGTGCTTCACGCACAAACCTCCACGCCGGCGCAGAGACAATGAACTCCTCAACATCGAACTGAAGGTTCGTCATCAAATCCATCTTGAGATCGGGCCGAACTTCATGTACGAATCTGAAGAAATCAGGATAGAGCGTTGGTTCTCCTCCCTGCAACGTCAGCGGTAAATCGTCGCGCAACTCAAGGCGGTTGGCAGCTGCGATCCAATCTTCGACCAACATGCGTTTCACCCGG
>DATJQB010000507.1:0-6331 GCA_035506075.1 Bacteroidota bacterium
GGCCTTCGCTCGTGCCGCCGGCTTTCTTGCGGCTGACGAAGGCGTATCCCATCGCGATGATGTGAAGAAGGAAGATGAACGCTGCGGCCATGACGTATTCGTTTTCTTCAGTACGCGTCGGCGCCGAAAAGCACTGCGCGCACAGTTTTCAGTATGATTTTTAGATCGAACACGAGCGACCAGTTTTCCACATAGTACACATCGTACCGGGTTCGCTCTTCAATCGGTGCGTTTCCCCTCAATCCGTTCACCTGTGCCCACCCGGTCATCCCCGTTTTCACGCGATGGCGGTCGAGGTATTTCGGAATCTCCTTTTTGAACTGATCGACGAAATGCTGGCGCTCGGGACGCGGGCCTACAATGCTCATGTCGCCTCGGAGCACGTTGATCAGTTGCGGCAGTTCATCAAGACTGAATCTCCGGAGTACCGACCCGATGCGCGTTTTGCGGGGATCGTTCTTCTGTGCCCACACCGGTCCGGTCTTCTGTTCAGCATCCTGCCGCATCGTCCTGAACTTGATCAGATGAAACGGCTTGCCGTCAAGTCCGACCCGTTCCTGGAGGTAAAACACCGGGCCCCTGGAATCCAGTTTAATCAGCAGCGCGATCGCTGCGAGGACCGGGCTCGCGAGTATGAGGAAGAAGAGGGACGCTGCGATGTCGAACGCTCGCTTGACGATCAGGTTCCATGTTGTGAGCGGAACGGCTTTGATCTTGATGAATGGTATGCCGTGCAGCTCTTTGATCCTGACGCGGCTCGTCATGAGCTCCAGCATGTCCGGGACCATCATGATCTCCGTATTCAGCCCCTCGCAGTCCCGCACCAGCTCGTAAAGCTGCGGGTGCTCCTTGTATCCAAGGGAAACCAGCACGATGTCGATTGTATGATTCCTGACGTATTCTGGCACGTCTGAAAGATGTCCGAGAAACTCCACGCCGCTTGTTTCCATTTCGTTCAGGCCGTTCACCGAGAAAAATCCGGCAACGCGGTATCCCAGTGCGGGAGTCTGTGCAATGCTGTCATGGATTCTCCTGGCGGTCCCGTTGGTTCCGACGATCACGACGGTCTGAAGATCGTGTCCACGGGAGTACCAGAATTGCTCGAACCTGAGCACGAGGAAGCGAGCCAGGGAAATGAACACGACTGAGATGAACCCGATGAGCGCGAAGACTGCCCGGGAATATGAAAATTCCCTGTAGAAGAACGCTGCGCTCATGACGATCAACATGCCGAGGAATACCAGCCGTACAATTGCGAAGAACTCATCGGAGAAATATACATTGCGGCGGGCGGCATACATCTTCCGCGAGTGGAAGAGAAAGAGCCACGTCGGGATGACGACAAGTGATCCGATCACATAGCCGTTCAGCGATGGAATGCCCAGCGTGACCGGCACAAGGTCGGTAAGAGGGGAATGGAAGCGAAGCCAGTACGAGAAGAGAAAGGCAGCCTCGATCGAGAGGGCGTCAGCCGCGACCGTGAGAAGCGGTATCAGAAAATCTTTTCGGCTCTGGTGGGGCATACTGGGCTGCGATCGTTCAACATGGCGTGACACACAGGGACCACGGTACGCGAAGGTGAAGGCGTCGGACGATACGGCGTTCCTCGTTAGCCAAACATCTCCTGTTCGACTTCCTGGAAGATGATGTGGCCGATCGTAATGTGCCCTTCCTGAATTCTCTGCGTATCGTTCGATGGGACGATGATTGCCAGATCGACAAGCGCTTTGGATGCTCCGCCGTCTTTCCCGAGGAAACCGATCGTCACCATCCCCCGTTCCCGGGCTTTCTGAAATGCATTGTTGACACTGGGAGAATTACCGGTTGAACTCAGTCCGATGAGCACATCTCCCGCTTCGCCAAACGCTTCGACGGAGCGTGCGAAAACATTGTCATAACCGATGTCGTTGGCTCCGGCCGTCAGGTTCGTGCCGTCAGACGTCAGGGCAAGAGCGGGCAGCGCGGGGCGTTTGAGCTTTGGGTTCAGCCGGATGACAAATTCCGTAGCGAGATGCTGGGCGTCAGAGGCACTTCCTCCGTTCCCGCACAGAAGCACCTTCTTCTTCTTGTTGAACGCGTCGATGAGCATATCGACCGCCTTCATGATGTCGGGTACGCACTGCTCGGCGATACGCTGCTTTGTCTCGCTGCTTTCTTTGAGGGAATCGACGACAAACTTCTGTCTATACACAAGCGTGAGAGGAAGGTGCGACATGGGGTCCCTGCGGTGCTAAGGTTTCGGTTGTTGAAGCGGCACAGAGTGCACCGCTTCCGCGAACTCGCGTATGAACGACCGATGGTTGTTGACCTCGGTAATAGTCCCGGTGACGACAAACGAAGCGCCAGCCTGGACTTTGTTCCTTGCTTCTTCGGGGGTCCGTATCCCTCCGCCGACGATCATCGGAAGGGAACAGCGCCTGGCAATGGTGCTGATCATTTCTTCCGAGACTGAATCACGTGCTCCACTCCCGGCATCGAGGTAGAGCAGCTTCATCCCGATAAGCTCTGCGGCAAGTGCATGGGCAAGTGCGATGTCGGCTTTGTCGCGCGGAAGCGGTTTCGTGTTGCTCATGAACTCCGCGGATGTCGTGTTGCCGGCCTCGATGAGCATGTAGCCGGTCGACAGCGCTTCAAGACCGCTTTTTCGAATGATCGGCGCCGCGAGGACCTGGTTGCCGATCAGGTATTCTGGATTACGGCCGCTGATGAGAACCAGGAAAAGGATCGCATCCGCCGCCGATGAGACCTGCATGATGCTGCCGGGGAAGATGATGACGGGAACTGACGTGTTCTGTTTGATCGTCTGAAGATGCTGGCCGAAATCGTCGGAGAGCATCAGGCTTCCGCCAACAAGAAAGCCGTCTACACCTGCTTCGGTTGCATCCCGTACGAAGGCGGGTAGACTGTGACGATCGACCTTGTCCGGATCGAGAAGAACGAAATACCCTGCACCGCGTTCCTTCCGGACTTTCAAGAGCCTCTCATAGGTATTCATCGATGTGCCGCTCATGATTTGATCAGCATCCCTTTGATGATCGATGGTGTCGCTGCCAGGGCTTCCGGCAGCCTGGAAACGTCTTTACCCCCGGCAGTCGCAAGATGTGCCTTGCCTCCGCCTCCTCCGCCAAGCAACTTCGCAACGGAGCCGACGATTTTGCCGGCTTCGAGCGTCTTTGCCTGAACAAGATCGTCGGTCACAACGCAGACGAGAGAGACTTTCTCGTCAATGACTGAGGCGAGGAGCCCGACGCCGCGTCCGAGCTTTGATCGGAGCGTGTCGCCGAGCGACTTGAGCTCGTCGAGGGACGTCGATTCCACTCTGCTTGCGACGACCTTCACGCCTTCGATCGCTTGCGCGTTCGCGACGAGCCCTTCGATGGACTTCGACTGGGAATGAAGACGGGATTTGGAAAGTTCTTTGTCGAGTTGTTTCCGGCGTTCTGCGATCTCGAGGATCATCGTTTCGATGGACAAGGACCGTGCTGCCCGCTGGTCGAACATCCCGCGAAGATCCTCGCCGAAGTGCCTTGGCATCTCCGGATTGGCGCGAAGCCGTTCCATGGCGGCTTCAAAAACAACGAGTGCCTTCGCGACTTCGGTCGACCCTTCGGACGTGCCATCGACCTGGCCAAGGAGATCGCGCAGCTCGTGAAGCTGAGCTTCCGCGTAGTCAATTCGCTCGGAAGCGTTCTTGTCCTGAAGCTTCAGGAGTTCGAGCGCATTCTCACCGGTCACAGCTTCGATTCGACGAACGCCGCTCGCCACGCTCCCTTCGGACTTGAACTTGAAGTAGCCGATATCACCTGTTGAGTGAACGTGCGTTCCGCCGCAGAATTCACGGCTGAACTCGCCAAATTCCACAACGTTGACATGATCACCATACTTGTCGCCGAAGAACATGAGCGCACCCATCTTCTTCGCCTGCTCAAACGGGATTCCGCGATGGTGCATCAGCTTGATACTCTCCCGTATCTTCTCGTTGACAAGAGCCTCGATGTCTGTCAGCTCTGAATCACTCACCTTTGAAAAGTGTGAGAAGTCAAAACGGAGGCTTTCGGGCGACACAAGCGAGCCGGCCTGATGTACATGGGTCCCGAGAATTTTGCGAAGTGCGGCATGGACGAGGTGCGTGGCTGAGTGATTGCGCATAATTGCGTCACGCCGATCGGAGTCGATCTTCACTTTAACGCTCCGTCCCGGCTCAAGCGCCAGGGAGGATGCGAGGATGTGGATGTTGACCCCGCCATTCTTCTGCGTATCGAGCACCTTCATGACGACATCGTCGATGGCGACTTCGCCCTCATCGCCGACCTGCCCGCCAGCCTCGCCATAGAAAGGAGTCTTGTCGAGAACGAGGAGGTTCTTTTGTGATGAGAGTACCGTTCCTTCACCGTCCACGTGGTCGTAGCCGGTGAAAACGAATTTCCCTTCGAATGCCGAGGTGTCGAGCGTCCGGGCAGCGTTCCTGCTCCTGCTCAGATCTGCTTCGGGTGACGTTTGGCTGCCAGCCGGTTTGCCGGCAGAAACGGAAGGGGACTGAGGTTCAGCCGCACGCGATCGTCTGCGCTGCTCCTCCATGAGCTCTGTGAACGACGAGGCGTCAACACGTAGTCCGCGCTCTGTGGCGAGAAGCTCCGTCAGATCCAGCGGAAATCCAAATGTGTCGTAGAGTTTAAAGGCATCCTCGCCGGGAAATGTTTTCGAATGTCCGATCTGCTGAACGACCTGCTCGAAGATTTCCAGGCCCCGATCCAGCGTCGCGTTGAACCCTTCTTCCTCGCCGCGGATGATCTTCTGTATGTGTCCCTGCTTGTCACCGATCTCGGGGAAGATATCGGCCATCGTCTCCGACAGGGTGGGGACTAGCTGGAACATGAACGGTTCATGCATGCCGAGATTGCGGCCGAACCTGGCAGCTCTTCGAAGCAGCCGGCGAAGAACGTAACCACGTCCTTCGTTCGACGGCGTCGCGCTGTCGGCGATCGCGAATGTCAGAGCGCGTGTGTGGTCCGCCAGAACACGCATCGCTGTATCAATTTCAAACTGCTTCTGATCGATTCCTGCCAGCCTTCCATCGTACCGTTGGCTCGTGATTTCACCGATGCGATGGATCAAAGGCATGAAGACGTCGGTATCATAGTTCGAGGTCTTGTTCTGAAGGACAGCGCAGATCCGTTCGAATCCCATGCCGGTATCGACGTGTTTCGCCGGGAGTGGATGGAGAACACCCTGCGCGTCCCGGTTGTACTGAATGAAGACGAGGTTCCAGATTTCCATCACCTCGGGAACGCCTGCATTCACCAGGGAGGCGGTTGCAGTGCCTTGTGGAGTCCTGTCAATGTGAATTTCAGAACAGGGTCCGCACGGCCCGGTTTCACCCATTTCCCAGAAGTTGTCCTTCTCGCCGAACCGAAGAATGTGCGAATGGTCAATGTCTGTAACGCTCTTCCACAGTTGTTCTGCTTCTTCATCATCCTTGTAGACGGTCGCCCAAAGCCTGTCCTTCGGAAGTTTCCAAACGACCGTCAAGAGTTCCCAGGCCCATTGGATGGCTTCTTTCTTGTAATAGTCGCCGAACGACCAGTTCCCCAGCATTTCGAAAAACGTGTGGTGGTACGTGTCCCTGCCGACTTCCTCGAGGTCGTTGTGCTTTCCGCTGACACGGATGCACTTCTGTGTGTCGGCCGCGCGTGAATAGGAGCGCTTCCCCTGGCCCAGAAACACATCCTTGAATTGATTCATCCCTGCATTGGCGAAGAGGAGGGTGGGATCGTCGTACGGAACAACCGGGGAGCTCGGCACAATCGCGTGTCCGTGTTCTGCGAAAAAACTAAGGAAGCTGTGTCGGATCTCTGTTGATGTCATTCGATTCTTCTGCGTGAGCCTTATAGTTCGATCTGTGTATGAAGTCCGATTTCCTCGAGGACGCCGGAGATTTTGACGCACCGGTCCATTTCTCCCTCAAACACTGCCGCTTTGCCGCTATTGTGAACTTCCCATGTCAGCGCCTCGGCCCTGGTTGTATCGCATCCGAGCGCCTTGATGAGCTGCCCGATAACTTCCTCGAACGTGTGAATCTCATCGTTGAAGAGGATCACCTTGCCCGGGGTCTGAATCGTCACCTTGATGTCCGTTGTGACGTCGCGGTCAGTTTGTTGATCCACTACTCAATCCCTCCAAAAACCAGCTGCAAACAGGAAATCATCTCAATAATACTCAAAATTCGAGTCGGATTCAACAAACCATGGAGCGTCCGCGACAAACAAAAAAGGCATCCCGCTGGGCAGGATGCCTTTCGACTGGAGTGTAGCACTCCTACATGTTGCTTACT
>DATJQB010000508.1:0-10916 GCA_035506075.1 Bacteroidota bacterium
GAGATGGCGATGTATCGTTCGCGGATGTAGATGCCGTGATCGGTGACGATGATCGGCGTGCCATATTCGAGCTTCGCCACAATCGCAGGAAGGTTGGAGACTCCGGCAATGGTAGAATGTACAAGGTCCGTTTTCGGGACAAACGCGCTCAGCGGCATGAGATAATTGTACAACCACCGCATGGCTGTCGTCAAGTCATAGAGCGATGGCTGCTCCGATTCCGGGATTTTCTCCGATTCACACAGTCGCTGCACAATCCCCAAGAAGGTCTTCCATGTCTGACGCGACTGCATCGTCGCCTTGTATTCATAGCGCTGGAAATACTTGTAGAACGCAACGATGACTTGTGGGTCGAGCGCCTTGCGCACCGAAGAAGAGAACATCTCGTGGAGGAATTGTTCGAAGATGGGGATGAAACGGTGCCTGATCGCCTGCGGCGTCGTTTCCAGGCGATTGAGGTACACGTCGGCAAACGGCACATCGGGCCGGAGGTATTCGCTCGGCTCCTCGCTGCCCCAAAGCGGGATTTGCCGGACAGACAGGACGTTCGCGGGGAGCTTGTATTTCACAGTCGCGATCGGCGTACCCGTCACGGCGACGACATGGAAATCGACGTCGCTGAGCTCGCGGCACAGCAAATCGCACCATGTGCTGACGCCGCCTCCTGCATAAGGATATGTCCCCTCGGTCAGCAGCAGGACCGAGAGCCTTCCATTGGTCATAGGCGGGATTTGAGGTATTCGATGGTCGGTTGAAGCCCGGCATCCAGAGCGAATGCGGGCTTGAATCCGATTCCAAGCGCGCGACTGATATCCGCCTGGGAGTGTTTCACATCACCGGCACGTTCCGGCGCAAACCGGATCTGGGAACTCGACCTCGTCAGTCCGATGATGGTGCTCGCCAAATCCTTGATCGTGATTCGCCCGCCGCACGCGATATTGAACACACCCGTCGCATCCGACCGTGCGGCGAGATCATTTGCGGCGACAACGTCCTTCACGAACACGAAATCCCTCGTCTGTTCGCCATCTCCGTAGATCGTGATATCCTGATTCCGCAAAGCGCGATCGACAAAGATTGGAACGGCAGCAGCGTACTGGGACTTGGGGTTCTGGCGCGGTCCGAACACATTGAAATAACGGAGACACACGACGGGAACGGAAAACTCCGCCGTGTACATCTTCGCGTAATACTCCGCATCCAGTTTTGTGATCGCGTACGGGCTCTTCGGCTCAGGGATCATTGTTTCGATCTTCGGCACTACAGGGTTGTCCCCGTAGATCGCCGCGGATGACGAGATGACAACTTTTTTCACTCCATGTTTCCGGGCGGCATCGAGAACGTTGAGCGTGCCGTGGACATTGATATCGACAGTCTCTCCGGGATTCTCCATCGATTCAGGAACGCTCACAAGCGCGGCAAGATGAAAGATGTAATCGACCCCATCGGCAGCCGCCTCCACGGCGGATTTGTCGGTCACGCTTCCCTTTATGAATCTCACACGGTAGCCGGCAAGATTTCGCTCGAACCCCGATCGCAAACTGTCGAGCACGACAACCTCACCGTCCTTGTGGAAATGTTCGACGATATTGCTTCCGATGAAACCAGCGCCGCCAGTAATCAGGACTTTCATAGGCTCACTCCTGTCTCTTCAACAACTGACTGTAGATACGGCCGTAGGAGGCAATCACACGATCGGTTGAATAGTACGAACGGGCCCGTGCGAGTCCGCCGCGCGCGGAACGTTCGTAGAGTAGTTCGTCCGTACTTAGTTCGATGATCGCATCAGCGATCGAGCGCGCATCGCCTACCGGGCATACGATGCCCGCGTGGCTCTCCGCGGCACTTCCTCCGTTCACGAGCTCAGGGCAACCTCCGACATCAGTAACAACGACCGGAATCCCGTACGCAAACGACTCAAGCACGGCGTAAGGCTGCGCCTCGCTAATGCTCGTCAGGACCGTGAGATCGACTGTCGGATACAAGTCACACATGTCGAGCTCGCCCGTGAACCGCAGCGATCGCAGGCCAAGCTCCCTGGTCAGCTCCTTGCACTCCGCCACGTATGCTGGGTCGTGATCCATTGGTCCGACAACGAGAAACTCCGCCTCAGGCAACCGTTCCTGGACAAGCGCACAGGCCCGGATGAAGGTCTTGACATCCTTGATCGCCGTGACGCGGCCGACCAATGCGATGACCTTGTGGCCGTCTCTCCGTTCTTTTGCCTTAACGGTGACCCCGTTGTCCGGAATTCTTACTCCATTTGGAATCACCTCGATTTTTGAGCCCGCTGCACCGAGCGATTGCTGGAGCGTCTTGTTGTGCGAACAGACTGTCGTAATTGTATCAGCGGCTGTGTAGGCACTCTTCGCAAAATCCTGGAATGCCTGGTACCATGTTTCCCAGGTTCGCCCGAACTGGAGCTCGCCACCATCTGTCTTCACGACCTTGAATCCACACTCAAGCTCGTCCGCGCCGAGCGAGACCTCGTGCCAGTAGATGCCATGTTCCGTGAGGATGAACGGTTTGCCCATGCGGTTCTTCATCTCAGTACCGAGCAACCCCGCAAATCCCGTCGAGAGGGCGTGATAGAGCCGCGCTTCCGGAAGCTTCCCGACCAAATCCGACATCAGGACATCGACCCCCATTTCGTTGAGCGAAACAAGCGAGAGCGCTTTGACATTCGGCGGAAGACCTACAACATGCCGTGTCGGCTGCTCTCCATAATAGAGGTGAGCAATTGAAAATGAAAGATCGGGCAGCCCCTTCACCAGCGTATCCACCCACGTTGTCACGCCGCCAACCCTGAAAGGGTACGTTCCCTCCAATATCAGGCAAACGTCCGTCAATGGGCTTCCTTCGAATTGATCCGCTTTGTCATTGTCCACTCTGTTCCCTGGCCGGGGAGCGACAGCGTTACCTCATCCATCAGCGAATGGATAAGGTAGACCCCATAGCCCCCTTCATGCGGCACCGAAGTATCGGGACGCATATACGTCTTCTCATCAAGGCCTGATCCGTAGTCGCGAACGATCAGCGTGACGGCATCCCCGGAAATCCGCAGCGTGCAATCGACCGTTCCGCGGAGCGTTTGTTCGTAGCCGTGCACGATGGAGTTCGTCACAGCCTCGCTCGCCGCGAGGAGCATATCGGCAATCACGCCGTCAGGTATCCGTTCGGAGACAAGCGAGTCCGCGATCCATTGGCGCACATCCCTGATTGTTTCAAGACTGCAATCGAACGACTTCAGATGGTCCAAGTACGATTCCCGCTCTACTGACTGACTGGATAGATTGTATTGAGTTCGATATCGCTCACGAATGGGGTGAGCTCGTACTCGGATGCTTTTGTCCGGATGAACGACTGAGCCGCCGTATCAGCCGGGGCGGCATAATCGATCACAAAAATCCTTGTCTTCAACCGGTTTTGGATCTGCTGAAGTTCCCGGGCGTGCTGGTCGAATTCCCCCGCCGTTCGCAACAGGTACTGTTTCGTGCGGAAATCGTAGGTCCCGAAAACACTCTCAACGCAAACGCCGTCGATGATGTCGCTGACGCCTTCGGCGAGGAACAGGCCGTTGTTCAGAAGAATGACCTTCTCCGGGTAGGCAGCGCGGATACGTGAGATCAGGTTGACGACACCGTCACGCGAAGCCGGGTAAAGCGCGGGACTTGCAATATCGATCATGTCCAGGAAGACGCCCGCGTACGGCGAACGGAAAATCCTCGGTAGGATCCTGTCCAGCACGAGCTTCTGCCAGTCTGCATTGTTAACGTCGATGTAAAAGTGCCCCTCCCAGTTTGGGTTCTTGCCAAGCAGCCATTCCTTCCTGATTTCAGAATAGTACCAGCGGTACTCTTCCGCCTCGCCAATATTCAGATAAGCAACCGGCAAAACGTTTCGGGCGGAAAGCGTGTCGGCCTCATGATTTTTTGCCTGGTCCGGATCGATGATGGCGAGATGATGACGGCTCAACTCTCCCATTCGGTACTCTCCGGAAAACTGGACAACAAAGTCGTGCACGGACTGGATGGCTTTCCGCGGAGGAACGGTCCGGTCGGATATCATTGTGTTGCAGCGGAGACTCGTGAGAAGCAGGCAAAGAGCGATCAGCGACTGTCGTATGGTCATAGATAAATGAATGAACGACTCTGCATCCGACCCTTATAGTCTGCGGAAGGAAAATGCATCAACCCCGGGAAAATATAAGACAATACGCATAGAACTTCAACGAGAATGGACGAGCGTCGACAGGCAGGCGTTCCTTTGAGTGTGAGATTCCAGAGGGCGTGAAGTGGGACAAATGGAGGGTGAACGACTCATTTCGAGTCAGAATCAGACATCACGAATGGGATGATCAGTTGGGTTTTCGAACGATTTCGAACGTTCCGGGATTATCGCGATCATGAAGGGGGAGTGAAACGATAATGAAGTCCCCTTCCTGCTTCGGAACAAACGAGCGACCGTCGATCGAAGCCTGCAAGGAAGCCGACCCATCGTGGGCGGGAAGTCGCACTCCGAGAATGAACGGCGAAGCACTGAAGAACGTGCCTTCGATCCGGTCGAACGTCATGTGATAGCTCAGTGTGCGGCCAGTCCACTGTACGGTTTGTCCGAAGCCTTTCCGCCAGAATTCGTCGGTCACAGTAGGGGCAAGCATGATCGATCCATCAGCACGAAGATCGACACCAAGGAGGAATTCCTGCACGATGCGGATGAGGTTCGCCGGGTACTCACAGTAGGTATTTGGACCTGAGCCCCGCACTCCTCCCGCACTATCCGCCTGGTAACGCTCCCGCCAGGTGTAACCGTTTTTGCGTCCCTCGTCGCACACCCGATGTAAACCGTCGATCAGGCCCTGCGCATCCCCCATGCGCGCTCTCGCCCAGGCTTCGAGATACCACACGCGCCCCATCGCGGCCAGGTCGTAACGATCGGCATACGTGAACTCCCATGGTTCATATGTCTCCGGCCGTGTGCTGATGCCGGTCGGCATGCCACCATAGAGAAATCCTTTTTCGCTCCTGAGCCTGGGCCAGAGCAATGATACTTGAGATGGCGAGATCGTGCCCGTAGCAACTGCTGCCCAGTCTACGTCGGTCAACCCGTGTGAGGCAACATATCCATGGGCGGGATTGAAGTACTCTGCAAAATGATCGCTCATCCAGAACCCGGAAACAAAATGTTCCCTGATCCGATCAGCCAGCGCCTGGCAGCGCTTCGCATCGTCGTTCAGTCCCGCAATGCGATTCAATGCAGAAAGCCGCGAGAGAACTTCGCTCGCGTAGCACTGCGTGACGCCATCGGATTCAATGCGGGCCGGTCGCTCCAGATAGAAACCACCGCCCCGGACCGCACCACTGATTGTCGTGAGCGAGTCGAGGTACGAGGCAGCAAGGTTGACCGATGGGAGCTGATCGCGTAGCCACTGAATGTCCAGAGTGTGCCTGAAGATGATGTCGGCATTTTGGATGTACGTGATGCTCGCCAGTGCTTCAAGCGGATTCCCCGGCACCCAGTGTTTGTAGAGCCCGCCGTTTGAAGACACCGCCGATTGAACCCCTTCGGGCCCAACCATCTTCCCTGCCAGCGATGGAAGTATGGCAAGCGGAAGCAACCCGTCACTTCTTTGAAACGATCGGACGTACGACCAGTTTGCCTTCACGACATCCGCTTGCCCAAGCCATAGCAAGGCATCGCTCAGCTGATTGCCGTCGAGCGAAGGATACGTATTGCCATACCCGAACCCTTTTCCGTCTGCGCAGACCGACCAATAGCCATAGAAGACTTTTGCGTTGACTGCAGCAAGGACGTTCTTTGTTGCCGCCTGTTCGTAGGCCTTCGCTATCGCGCTGTCGGGAAGATCCAACACAGAAAGCTGTGCAGCCGCAGTACATGCGAACGCTCCAAGGAGATGCACCAGGAGCAGGAGCCGCCGAAGCCTGTTATTTCGGTAAGAGTCGTTCACGTGCTAGACGTTGGGAAGAAGTTCCGTGTGAGTGTAAAGCAGGATCAGCTCAAAGTCAACGATCTTTGAACATCATTTCAGAGAGCATCATTCGTCGTCGCTGAACTCAATACCGATCGCCGACCGTGTACTCCACGAAAGCAAAATGCCGGAGCAGACGGCAAGCTCCGGCACTCGGAAGGTCGAACCGCCCGCAGGCTCAGCGGAGCAGGACTAATTTCTTCGTCTGCTGAAAGAGCGTGGAACCATCGCCCAGGGGTCTCAGTTGCAGGCGATAGAAATACATGCCGCTCGGGACTGAACCCGCGTTCCAGCTCACCGTATAACTTCCGGCAGGTCGCACATCACAAAGCAAGAGCGCTACTTCTTCCCCCAGGGTGTTGAAGATTTTCACCGTGACGTATCCCTCCACCGGAAGCCGGAACTCAATGACCGTGCTCGGATTGAACGGATTCGGATAGTTTTGGAAAAGCTCAAGGGAGTTTGGCATTTGTTTCGTCCCCGATGCAACGGCAGTTGCATACTGTTCGACATAATTTCCGGGAGTCAATGTTTTTCCGGTGAAGGCAGCATAGTCTGTCGCGTACCTGTACGTCCTGAACACCGAGTTCATCTTCTCACCCGGATGTGTGGCATCGTCCGGTATCGTGCCCGACCACGCCAAGGGACCAGTGAGATCAACCGGATTGATATACTTCCAGACGACCGTGCCCGTCGACGTCACTTCGATGAATGTCCCAAGCGGTCCGTTGTTGATCAACGTGTTCCCGTTCGGCAATCGCTGGGTCCCCGAGATGTCCGCTCCGTAGAGTGAAGTCGGCGGCGTCGCCTGATACGTCCACGTGAGAGCTGTCGGTCCGTACGCTCCTCCCGTGACCAGCGTGTAATTCCCCTTGCTATCAACCGGAAGTGTGATCTCATCAACGGTCGAGTAATTGCGCCCCACACCATTGTTGAAACACATGATATCGCCGGCTCCGGGACAACCGGCTTTGATCCATTCTGCATCATGCTGCTGAAAGAGCTTTTCGTCGTTGGCCGTCCCCGCTCCGTAAGTGATCGGGTTCCCCCAGCGGTAGAGAAGATCACCCCCCTTGCCCCCTTTGCCACCCGTGTGACCAGCGGCCTCGGCCGCGGTCGTACTGTGATCGATGATCCACACTTCGCTGTTTCCACGCACGCTCAATGCTATCTGATCAAACGCCGCATTGTAGTCGATCGAGTTCATGTGGTTCCAGAAGAGCGGAAGGTTCTTGTGATCACCTGCCGCATCGATCAACTCCGGATGTGCGCTCGGTACTCCGTAGTTTGATTTCGTCGCATCGTGATTCTGTATCAGGTGATCCCAGACATGCCACGACCATACAACCGTTCCTCCCACGGGATACGTCGGCTGGATCTCCACCACCGCATCGGGAAGCAGCATCTGCTTCTGCTGAAAATCAGGCTCCTGGATCTTGCTCGTATCAAAACCTGCCGCCAGAACCTGAGCCGTTGTCTTCTTCTCGACTACCAGCATGATGATGTTCCCGTTTGGCAGACGCTTGATGTCGTGATGCTGCATGTAGGTTGACGTCGAGTAGTCCAGCGACCACACCAGGCTGTCGTTCCAGCTGTATTCCTCAACTCTTCCTCCTTCTCCTCCACCAGTGCCGAGGTTGCCCTGCGTCATACAGGTCCGAAGCAGGTGTCCGCTCTCGAGAAGATACACCGATTGACCCGGCGGATACTTGCTGGCCGTCCATTGATGCACGATCCGCCCTGTGTTATCTATCAGATACGTCATCGTGTTCTGTTTCGGCGCAAACAGCGTGTATCCTTTGAACGCCTTCGCCGTGTCGTTCAGGAAAAGACCGACCGTTCTTGTTTGACCAAATCCAATCCAATCGAACATCACCACGAACAGCAGAAACACCGGCACCTGCACCTTCAAAGTTCGCATACTATTCTCCCTGGGCCTAGCATTATTTGAGGAGCAACATTGTTTTTGTGATTCGCAGTCCAACCGCCCTCACCTGGTAGAAATAGACTCCGCTCGGGAAACCCGAGCCATCCCATCGCACAGTGTGTGTCCCCGGCTGGCACACTTCATTCACCAGCGTCGCAACTTTTCTTCCGAGCAGATCAAATACCTCCAGCGCTATGAAGCTGACAGCTGTCAGCTGAACGCTGATCGTTGTGCTCGGATTAAACGGATTCGGGTAGTTCTGAAACAACATGAACTCAGTGGGCACATTTTCCTTTTGTCCAAACACGCCGGTCGCCGTGCTATCGAAGTTCCTTGCAACACGAAAGCCGACGTGATACCAGGGATGATTCGGATCCAGTGGGCCGCGGTAGTACGAAGGATTTCTGTTCGAAACCCTGGAATGTCCATCATCGACACCGTTGATGTTGTCTCCGTTGTACCAGTTGCCCCCGCGCATCCCCCGATAGGGCTTGCCATCCGGCATCTTGAATGTTGAGTCGGGGCCTTTCGGATTGTCGTAGGGACTGACGCTATAGTAGTTTTGACTATACCAATCATTCACGAACTGCCACACGTTGCCCGCCATATCATAGAGACCGAACGAGTTTGCGCCATTGGATGTCTGATAGGAAGTCGCGCTCCCCGGCCAGTTATACTGTGACTTCAGATGGAGTGTCCCATCATAGAATCCAACCGGAGTCGTGAAGGGATACGCTGCTTCAGATGTGCCTTCGTACGGATCTTTCGAGCCCGGCCAGTTTGCTTTCGTGTTGTCGACGTCGGTACCCCAGGGATAATTGTAGTACGGATTGTAGTGGCCTCCTCGTCCGGCGTGTTCCCACTCAGCCTCGGTCGGAAGACGATATCCGTTCCTGGTGAAATCACAGATCCAGGTTTTGAGATTGTAGCATTCCTGAAGTCCATTCATCGCACTGAGCCAGTTACAGTAAGCTGCCGCGCCGAACCACATGACGCCTACAACAGGATGGTACGCCCGGAAATCTGTAATCGAGAACACTTTGCCGTCGAAGCCGATGCTGTAGTACGAGGCATACTGGTTGGTATAGCAGTAGACATCGCTTCCACCCGTCGCATAGACCGCGTTGTTGCGGACCTCGATCAACCCCTTCAGGTACGAATAGTTGAGAAAGGTGACGAACTGCTGATTGGTTGTCACCGTGGTGGCGACATACAGCGAGTTGACCTTGACCTTGTGTATGGGGAGCTCATCACTCGGATGATTCGGATCGACGAACCCGTAATGGTCACCCATATCGAACTCGCCACCAGGAAGCAGAACTTCCGAAAAATTCAGATCGGTCTTGTCGAACCCTCCCCGCACACACAGGACGTTCTGCTTGATCGTCTTATCGTCATACGAAACAATCCCGTAATCAAGATTGATGTCCCATGCGATGCCAGGGGATTGATACATCGACGTGGAGGACCAGTAGTTCCCCGAGACCACGTTTGCGAAGTACGTCTTGTTGAAAGACGGTTTCGACAGTTTCTCGTCGTTGAGCGACTGGAGTTCCTTCACGTTTGGCACTCTCCAATCTGTTTTCCCGCCCAGCGAGAGCGTGGAAGCGTACGCAAGCGCGTCCTCCCACGTCATTGTGTTCGATGATTGGAGTTTCTGCCACGTCAATCCCGTGTAGTTATCCTTGATGGTACCGTCGCCGTTATCTTTGAAGTGACTGACCGCGAATGTCGTCGAATACGGATTCCTGACAGCTCTGACGTGGAACCTCTTCGTACCTCCGGCACTGATCGTTTCTGTTTTCGGATGAGCGCCCGTCCCCCCGCCGGCATTGACGACCCAGACTTTGGTGGTATCGTCGACCCGCCGGTCGCTCGTCCACCAGTAGTCGGCCAGCGTCTTGGTGAAATACGCGGAGTTCAGAGCCGGATTGAGATTATCGTAGGTGTTGATGCTGAAGAGTTCGTGGTTTGTCGGAAGCCGCCAATCACTGTAACCGCCCAACGCAAGGGTCGCGCAGTATGCGGCAGCGCTCTCAATCGTCATCTCACCGCCGTCCGCTTTCTGCCACATCAACCCGGTGTTGTTATCTGTGATCGTTCCATCACCGTTATCCGTGAACGACAACGGATTTATGACGAAGTCGGCATCTTCACCCCGGGTCGCGGTGTAGCTCGTCTGCTGCCCCGTGTCAGGCAGCTTGAATGGAAGCAGCTTCTGGGCCATTGCTTCGGAGAACAGCAGGCCGGTCACAGAAGCGATGAGCAGCATGAGATTCAATCGTAACGCCATGGAGGTCCTCGTATGGGGTTATTTGACCAACGTCATTCTCTTGATGGACCGTTGCCCTGCCGCCGTCAACTGGTAGAAATACACCCCGCTCGGCGATCCTGATCCATCCCATCGCACCGTGTGCACACCCGGTTGGCACACATCGTTCACAAGGGTAGCGACCTTTCTTCCAAGGATGTCAAACACTTCGAGGGAGACCTTGCTGACGGCTGTCAGCTGAAAGCTGATCGCCGTACTGGGATTGAACGGGTTCGGATAGTTCTGATGTAACACCAGGCCGGTTGGCAATTCCTCATCGGGGTTTTCCTCCACCGCCACAAAAGTCCCCGTGGTAAACCGCCGTACGGAACTGAACGGGCTTGACCCGGCAACTCCTTTCGCCCGCACGCGCCAGAAACACCGGGTCCGTGCAGGCAACGAGGCCGGCGTAAAGGTGGTGCCAGTGAGTGTCGAGTCATCTGCAAGAAGCTGTGCAAAGAGGCTATCGCGAGCAATTTGAATTCTGTACTGGCTGGCTCCCGGACTGCCGATCCAGGTGAACGCGGGTGTCCTCGAGATGCCTGTGTCTCCGTCGGCAGGAAAGGTCGGAATCGGAACGGGCGGGGGAAAATTGCCCGTCGTGAAGCGCCATACCGGGCTATAGGGCCCATAGGACCATTCTGTGTTGTGTCCTCTGACCCGCCAGTAGCATGCCGTACTTGGCGGGA
>DATJQB010000509.1:0-6738 GCA_035506075.1 Bacteroidota bacterium
AACTTCCCGTGAGCAAGCTCACGAAGCAGCTCGAAGCATACAAGGTTCGCTTCAGTCAGCAGCTGACCGAAGGCTCGTGCAGAGGAATCGTCCCGTTCTCGATCATCACGAGCGATGGCAAGTCGGAATTGCTCCGGCTCATTGATGTGCACATGAATCATTCGATGAACCAGAAAAAGGAGGCCGTCTGACGGCGCGTTCTTGAAAACATGTTCGGTGGTACAAACCAGGGGCTGTCTCCAACGAGACAGCCCTTGTTGTTGATGGCGAGCGCTTTTTTCATCGCGTTGCGATCACGGACGGTTTAAACCGTCGACCCAAGGTTTGCAGAAAAATGACAATTCAGCCCCCTGATCCATCCCCTGTCATGGCTCCAGCACTCGTTCACACACGTCACCATCAACACTCGGGGCGGCTACGATGAACCGTTTGGTGTCAAGATGAAGGGTCATTGGGCCCAGTCGCGCATCGCCGATGAACTTCCGCTTGACTTCGTCCCCGAGGAGTAGGCTCGTTCCGTGCACACACGATTCAACCACCGTCGGCGTGCCTGTCTTCTTGCTTCTCGACGCCTCGATCGCTATTTTTTGTCCACCAACCGGATGAAACCCAACATCTCATGAGCGACTCCAAGGCTGCAGAGGTTCGGAACCGTCGGTCCGTGATTGCTGACAAACTTCGTGCATCCGGCCTGATCTTCAAGGTTGCCCTCGCATCGGTGTTCATCCTTGCTCTCGCGTTTTCCTTCAGGCAAATCGACAGCCCCGATATCGGTCTTCATCTTGCTCCGGGGAAGTGGATTCTCTCGCACCGGGCATTCCCCACGACGGAGGTTTTCACCTACGGCGCCGCGCAAGGCACCTATGTCGATCTATACTGGTCGTATCAGGTCATGATGGCGCTCTTCGACCGGATGGGGGGAGCGTTCCTGTTGGTGCTTGCAAATGCCCTCGTTATGCTGGCTGCACTCGTGGTTTTCGTCCGTCGAAGCTGGGTGCCGACCGCCACTTCGAAATTGATCCTTCTCTTCGTGACTCTCATCGTGGTGTACACAGCAAACTATGAAATCCGGCCCCATGTGATGTCATGGCTTTTGCTCGGACTGCTGCTTCTGACATGGGAAGGGTACTTCGAAGATGCGAAGCGTTCCCTGATCGCCGTTCCACTCATTATGATTCTATGGGTCAACATACAGCCGACGTTCATCCTCGGCTGGATTGTCATTGGCTCGTTTTGGATTTCGCTTGCAGTGAGAGACAAAAGGATTGACAGGCGGGCGACCCTGTTCGCGATGCTGGGGTTCCTGGCGGGCTTTGTCAATCCCTATTTCTTCAAGGGAGTTGCGCTTCCGTTTCTTCAGTTCGGATTCCTCCAGCCGGAGAGCGTGTTCAAAGGACTCATTGCGGAATATTCTCCGCTTCCATTCCTGCCCGGGAGGGAGGATGTCACATATTTCGGGTCGCTTCTCCTCTTCCGGCCGATGTTCATACTTCAGCTGTTCAGGATAGGGCTGACGGTTCTTGTGCTCATCCAGCTGCTGCGGCGAAGATTGTGGCTCCATGAAGGTATTCTGTTCGCGCTCTTCTTCTATTTGAACAGCATTGCTGAAAAGAATGTTGGTTACTTCATTATGATGATAGGGCCGACGCTCATCCGGTCGTTTTCCCGGTCGTCGAATGCAGTTGAACCGAGGAGGGAGACGAAGAAAGGCCCGGCCCTCTTAGCCCCGACAGGAGACAGGTTCAGGGGTTTCTTCTCCTCGCCGAGGCTGCCGGAGATCTTCGGTATGTGCTTCATTCTCGCGAGTATCGGTCTGACGCTGCGGGTTGTCACGAACGATTTCTACTCGAGCCAGCGGCTGAGCCATCGTTTCGGTTTCGCCTACAACAATCTTTTCCTGCCGGTGAAAGCGGCGAACTTTCTCACCACGCACCGGCTCGAAGGAAGGGTGTTGAATCACATCGATTTCGGAGGAGCGCTCCTGGATCGTCTGCCTCAAAAAATCTACATCGACGGCCGCAACGAGGTCATGGGCGAAAGCCTGGCCCAGGAGTACCTTCTCACGTACTCCCCTGACGGATTGAAACAGCTTGTCGGAAAGTATGCTCCCGACATCATCATCTTTCCGCACAAGGAAGGGGCTAGCTGGCTGGAATACGTTCAGTCCGATACCACAACATGGCGACTCGTGTACTTCGACGAGCTTGCCGCGGTCTATCTGAGAAAGGGATACGCAGAAGCCGTTACGCGACTCACGGAGGACGCCGTATGGAGTTCACTCGATCCACTTTCCGGTGAGGAAGCGGACTCCATCCTGAATCGGGGATTCGGTCAGGTTTTTTTCGCACAGTTCATCCGGGATCAGTACTTTCCCGTACGGGAGAGTGAGCTGTCAGCGTTCTGCTCGGACATTGGGTGGGACCGGCTGGCCATCATCTATGGTGTGGAAGCCGTACAGCGATCCACGGTTCCTTGTCCGGAGTTTTTCTACAACCTCTCCATCTACTTTCAGAAGATCGGGGACAAGCAGCGGGCGGGTTTTTGTTTACGACGTGCTTCTGAATCGTAGTCCCCTCATTTGCTCTTTTATTGAACCAGCACGTTGGCCCTGCACTCACTCCCGCGTGGGTTGCCGGGGCCGCGATGGTATGGAAGTCATCAGACTCATCACTACTGACAGGATCATTGACGTGAGAAAACGATTGTTTACTCCAGGTCCGACCCCCGTGCCGGAACATGTCATGCTCGCCATGGCGGAACCTATCATTCATCACCGCCACCCCGAATTCCGTGAGGTCTTCCGGCGCGTGAATGAGAATCTGAAGTACGTTTTTCAGACCAGTCAGCCCGTGCTGACGCTCGCAAGTTCCGGGACGGGAGGAGTCGAATCGACGTTCGTCAGTTTGTTCTCTCCCGGCGATACCGTGATCGCGGTCAACGGGGGAAAGTTCGGAGAACGATGGGTGAAGATGCCCCGCGTCTTCGGTCTCAATTCGGTCGAGATCAAGGTCGACTGGGGTAAAGCGCCGACGAGCGACCAGATTGCCCGGGCGCTCAAGGAACATCCCGAAGCGAAGGCGGTCTACCTCGTCCACAGCGAGACATCGACCGGCACCGCGACCGACATCGAAAAACTGGCACGGGTGATCCGTGAGAACTCTGACGCACTTATTTGCGTTGACGGTATCACCGCCATCGGCGCTCATGAGTTCCGGTTCGATGACTGGGGGATCGATGTGTGTGTGACGGGGTCGCAGAAAGGCCTGATGATCCCGCCGGGGCTGGCGTTCGTTGCAGTCAGTCAGCGGGCCATTGCCGCGATGGAACGTTCGACACTTCCGAAATTCTACTTCGATTTGAAGAAGGCACTGAAAGCCCATGAGAAGGACGACACTCCCTGGACCCCTGCGATTTCGCTCGTCATTGGCCTCGACGCCGCGCTTCAGATGATCCGCAAAGAAGGAATCGAAAATGTCTGGCGGAGGCATGAACGTCTGGCGATCGGTTTGAGGGATGGGTTGCGTGGAATCGGCCTGAGGCTGTTCTCCGAGTTCCCGTCCTTCGCCGTGACGCCGGTCTGGCTGCCGGAAGGAATCGAGTGGAAGTCGTTCAACAGGATCCTGAAAGAGAAATACGGCATCACGATCGCCGGGGGACAGGAGGAATATGCGGGAAAGATCTTCCGCATCTCACACCTTGGGTACTACGACGAGCTTGATATGGTTGCGATGCTCTCCGCACTTGAGATGACGCTTGTTGATTGCGGGCACTCCTTCGAGCTCGGGGCGGGTGTGCGTGCGGCACAGGCTTCGTTCCTGTTGACAGCGTGAGCTTCAAAGACGGCACACTGATGACGCAGAATCAGCACATGACGAGCACAGATGAAAAAATAATCGACGAGTGTCAAACGTCTCATTATGGCCGGTGGAAATGACGCTTGGCCATGGGCTGGCGATCATAGACCCGCGGCTGCGTTCGCCATTCACAGAATATTATGAAAGGATCGTGTGAAAATACTCCTCAGTGATCCCATCGAAAAAGTTTGCTCCGACATTCTTGCCGCCGAAGGTTACGAAGTCGTCTCGCGGCCCAATTTGTCTCCGGAGCAGCTCAAAGGAATCATCGCAGATTGTGATGTTCTCATCGTCCGGAGCGGGACGAAGGTCACTGCCGATATCATCGCGGCAGCGCCGAACCTCAAAATCATCGGAAGGGCCGGGGCTGGGGTCGACAATGTCGACGTCGACGCAGCCACGCGGCGTGGCATCATCGTCATGAACACTCCCGGAGGAAATACGATCTCGGCGGCGGAACACACGATGTCGCTCCTGCTCTCGATGGCGCGCAACATCCCACAGGCAAATGAATCGATCCGATCCGGAAAGTGGGACAGGAAGAGTTTCACAGGAACCGAACTTCTCGAAAAGACCATCGGGATTGTCGGATTGGGGAAAATCGGCAGGGAGGTAGCGATCCGCTGCCAGGCGTTTGGAATGACAACGATCGGGTACGACCCGGTCCTCTCCTCGGAGGTTGCCGCCAAGTCGGGTATCGAGCTCGTCTCGCTCGACGAGATCTTCAAGCGTTCGGATTTCATTACCCTGCACACGCCGCTCAACGATGAAACCCGCGGCCTCATCAACGACGCTTCATTAGTGAAATGCAAAACCGGAGTGCGGATTGTCAATTGTGCACGGGGCGGAATTGTGGATGAGCAGGCCCTGCTGCGCGGTCTCGAGTCCGGGAAGGTCGCCGGCGCAGCGCTCGATGTCTTTGAAAAAGAACCCCCCGGCGATCAGCCGCTTATCAAACACGCGCACCTGATTGCGACACCTCATCTCGGTGCATCGACCGAAGAGGCGCAGGAGAAGGTGGCACGGCAGATAGCAATCCAGGTGGTGGACATGCTGAAGGAACGCGGCATTTCGGGAGCCGTGAACGGGGAAGCGCTTCAGCTCGCGCTCAGGAAGGAGCTCAAGCCTTTTGTGAGCCTCGCTGAGAAACTTGGGAGCCTCCTGGCACAACTCATGGCGGGGAAACTGAGAAAAATTTCTGTGACATGCAGCGGCGGATTTCTTTCCCCTTCATTGGATCTAGTAACAGCGGCAGTGCTCAAGGGAGCGCTTTTGAGACTCACCTCGGAGCAGGTGAACCTTGTGAACGCGAGGATGATCGCTCGGGAGATGGGGCTTGCGCTTGACGAGGAACGAGAGAGTGATCATCCGTCGTACATGCATCTCGTGTCGATCAAGTACGAAACGGACAAAGAAGTGCGCCGGTTTGCCGGCACCGTATTCAACAATGTTCATGCGCGCATTGTCCGTATCGATGATTTCCATTTTGAGGTGAACCCTGAAGGATCGCTCCTTTTCTACTCTAATATAGACAGGCCGGGGATGCTTGCGAGCGTTGGCGCGATACTGGCGGAGCAGAGGATCAACATTGCAGGGCTGTCGTTGGGACGAGACAAGCCCGGCAAGAAGGCTTTGACGGTCATAAACGTGGATACCCCAGTGACTGCCGAGGTGCTCGAGCGTGTGGGGAGGATCGATGGAGTCTCGGATGTGAGGGCTGTGGAGCTCTGAGTGCGGTTCGTCCCAAGGGCTTTCGGCATTGATGTCAAGGGAAATGTTACGAATTGACAATTTCCCCTTGACAAAAAAACCCGCTTGTCTTATATTCAGGAAGAACATTTTGGTAAATAAACCCGTCTCACTGGCAAGCATTCCCATCAAGAAGGAGGTGACCTGCTAAATCGGACGACGGGTAGCCATTTTTTCGCGCGTCCGAAGAATCAAGCTTGATACTCTTTCCTCGTTGTACCCGCCGATAGTCCCCCGCTCTTAATGCCGGGACTTCGACCCAGAACAGAGATCCTATCTACACAATTCACATTCTCCATTTACGAAGGAGGTACGTTATGTTCCGCAAGCTCCTTTTAGCTGTAGCCGCTTTGCTGCTTCTTCCCGTACTCCTTGTCGCGCAGGATGGCAAGCTGCGTGGTAAGGTGACGGACAAGGAGTCGGGCGAAGCACTGATTGGTGCCAACGTGACTGTCGATGGCACTAACCTCGGTGCTGCGACCGATGTCAACGGCGAATATGTTATCCTCAGCGTCCCACCAGGAATCTACACGTTGAAGGTGACATATATCGGCTATTCACCGGTGACGATTTCAAACGTCTCGGTGAATGCGAGCCTCACAACTACACAGAACTTCACGATGTCGAGTTCCGCCGTCCAGGTGCAAGGTGTCGAAATTGTCGCTGAGCGTCCCCTGATTCAGCGCAATACGACGAACACCATCCGCATTCAGACCGGAGCAGACGTACAAGCGCTGCCATTCCGCGGCGTCCAAAACATTATTGCCACCTCAGCAGGCGTCGTCCAGCAAGGTGGAAACCTGTATGTCCGCGGCGGTCGCGTCGGTGAAGTGGCCTACTATGTCGATGGCGCGAACGTTACAAACCCGTCAGGCGCCGACGACAATGGGAGAGAGATGGTGTCTTTGATTCGAGAGGCTCTGCAAGAAGTGCAGCTGCAATCCGGCGGATTTACCGCCGAATTTGGAGGTGCGAATTCCGGTATCGTTCGATCGTCAATGAGAACGGGGGGATCGCAACTCAGGATCTCGGCAGACTATCTGACTGATGATTTTGCAAAACCAGGCAAGGAATTTCTTGGCACGACCGCCAGAGGGTACAGAAATGCTGTTGGCACAATAAGCGGCCCTGTCAT
>DATJQB010000510.1:0-6147 GCA_035506075.1 Bacteroidota bacterium
TGTCCTTTCTTCGCTTCTACCCGTTCGAGCACTGATCGCAGTGTCCTATAGTCATCCAAATCGCGGGTGGAATACGCATATCTAGGATGCAAGAGGAAAGGGTAGGCCTGCGAAAGCCAGACACCTATGAACAACCCGACAACGACGATGCAAGGGGAATTGGTCCGTCTCCGCCTGAAACTCAGCTTTCCTATGAGACATCCAACCGCACACATCAAAAACAAAAAATAGGACAATACTCGGAACTGGTACTCATAGAAAAATGACCAGACATCGAACGTAAAAACCCATTTATCTAGAATTGAAAAGAAACCAAATTCAAAGCCATGAAGCAGAAAGAGAAGAAAGACGATCCAAAAGAACATTCGAGAATCGGACTCCCGTTCTTTCAGAGCCAGCCTGAAGGAGACGACTAGCATGCTCGCGCTTACACAACCCAACAGCACATTCTGAATCCTTACAGAGACGGTTGCTGTAAGTGACACAAACTCTGACAAATTGATCGTGAAGAGCGCAAAAGCTATCCACATCACTGTCTTGCTCTTGTTGAACACATCTTTCGAAACTTGAGACGAGGTTTCCATTGACCACTTTTGAGGATGTCTAGAATAGCATAAAATTTCTTCGACAAATCCACATTGCCAAAAACAAAGTCGGACCAATCACGCAATTCAGGTGCAACGACGCACCGAAAACGGCTTGTTCAGTTAGCACGCAGCCACAGCGATTCGAACCGATATCAATTTTGGCAAGAATACTCGCAGGCTTAGGAGTCGCAAGTTGAAACGTGCTTCGGCACGTACCAATACGCGATCTATTTTCGAGTCAATTTCGTGGTGTAACGATGAGGCCTGGGCAACCAGAAGTACAATTGACCGATTTAGTCAGACTTCGACGCAAGGTCATCTTTGGTCAAAGTATACATCAATTCCTAGATCAAGTCAAGTATTTTCTCGATTACTTTCCGCATTATCTCGGATATCAGAGGGTTGACTCGATGCTACAGCTAATCCAACCACGTTCGCACCGTTTAAACCGTTCAAGCCAATGCCGCAAAAGCCAGCACCACCCCCTACTCCTGCAAACCCGCTCCCACTCCTTTTTTCAATTCCGGGAGCACATTCTAAGAAATCCCCTGATTCCATCTCAAATTCTCAGATGTTCATATTGGCATGTTTATTGACATTTTGCACTATCAGATTCGATAATCAAACACTACTTGCGGAAAAAACATGACCGATCCTGAATTGCCGGTCTTTTCAATCGGCAGCGTTGCAAGAGTGCTTGGCATTTCAGTCTTCACGCTCAGAATGTACGAACGCGAAGGCCTCATCATCTCGCACAAGTCCAAATCCAACCATCGTCGCTACAGCCCAAATGACGTCGAGCGCATCAAGTGCATCAGGCGCGCCATCAACGAACTCAAATTCGGCATCGCAGGCATCAAAGGAGTCTATGCTCTCATCCCATGCTGGAGTATCGTGAAATGCTCGGCGGAAGATCGCCAGAACTGCGACGCCTCCAAAGGCCACACAAAGCCCTGCTGGTCCCACAGACACACCTCAAATACTTGCTCCAGACGAGTCTGTCGCGAGTGTCCAGTATACCAGAAACTCACAGACTGCTCGCAAGTCAAGCAGAGCATTCTTTGGGCTTCGCAGGACACCACACATTCCATTCCCCATCCCTGAGCAACACATGAATTCTCTCTCTAGACGTCGATTCCTCAAGATTTCCGCAGCAACCATGAGTCTTGCCGCTGCAGGATGCGCGCTGAAATCCAAATCGGCAAGTGTCTCATCGGCCGAAAAAAAGAAAGGCATCCAGAGAATCCCGACGTATTGCGACATCTGCTTCTGGAAATGCGGAGCGATAGCGTCTGTACGCGACGGTGAGCTGTGGAAAATCGAGGGAAATCCCGATGACCCCCTCAGCCGGGGTCGACTTTGCCCCCGGGGCACAGGCGGCATCGGCGCTCACACAGACCCCGACAGACTACGCACCCCCCTCATTCGAAAACGAGAACGAGGTGAGGAACTCTGGCAGGAAGTTACCTGGGATGAAGCACTCGGCTACGTCGCCGAGAAACTGCTCAAAATCAAATCGCAATATGGACCCGAGGCTGTGGCCGTTTTCAGTCACGGCATCGGTGGCAATTTTCTAAAACATACATTTAAGGCATATGGCACTCCCAACATCTCCGCCCCCTCGTTTGCCCAATGCCGCGGGCCGCGAGATGTCGGCTTCCGACTCACATTCGGCGAAGACATTAGCTCGCCCGAACGAACTGACATCAGGAACGCAGACTGCCTCGTCCTCCTTGGCAGCCACCTCGGCGAGAACATGCATAACTCCCAGGTCCAGGAGTTTGCTGAAGCAATTGAAAAAAGAGCGTCGATCATTATCGTCGACCCGCGATACTCTGTCGCCGCAAGCAAAGCCAAGTATTACCTCCCCATCAAACCCGGCACGGATCTCGCTCTCCTCCTTGCCTGGATGAACGTCATTGTCCGGGAAAATCTCTACGACAAGGAATATGTCACGAAATATGGATTTGGCTTCGAGCAGTTCGCTGCCGAAATTCTGGCATTCACTCCCGAATGGGCATATCCCGAAACCGGCATCGAACCCGAAATCATCCGTGCTACCGCCCGAGAAATGGCCCGGTACAAACCTGCGACCCTCGTACATCCGGGAAGACATGTTACATGGTACGGCGACGATACTCAACGAAGCCGGGCCATCGCGTTGATCAATGCCTTGCTCGGCAGCTGGGGACGCAAAGGAGGATTCTATTATCCGGTCAGTATGGACGTCCCCTCGTATCCGTATCCGCCCTACCCGAAACCAGCAAAAGACAAAGTCGACAACCCAGGTAATAAGTACCCCTTTGCGAGTGAGACAATTACGACCGGCACGAGGGACGCAACAATTTCCGGCCAACCATACCCGATTAAAGGTTGGTTCGTTTACGCCTCCAATCTTCTGCACGCTCTGCCAAACGAAAATGAAACAATCAAGGCGATTCAAAACCTCGACCTCCTTGTCGTCGTCGACGTGATTCCGAGTGAAATTGCCGGCTGGGCCGATGTAGTGCTGCCCGAATCAGTCTATCTCGAGCGTCACGATGATCTGAACGTTGAATGGTTCCGGGATCCGTTCACTGCACTGCGTCAGCCAGTTGTTGAATCGCCTCACGATCAGAAACCCAATTGGTGGATTGCCAAACAACTTGCCGGCAAGCTCGGCCTCGGGAGCTTCTTCCCCTGGAATGACATTGAAGAGTACTTCCGACATCGGCTGGGGGCAGCTGGGATCGATTATGAAGAGTTGAAGAAAAGGGGAATCATCCGAGGAGCGAAACAACCGAACTACTTCGAAGAAGGCGTTCCAACTGAATTCGCGACCCCTTCGGGCAAAATCGAGTTCTACTCGCTTCAGCTCCAGAAAGCAGGCTTTGACCCCGTCCCGAAGTACACGAGACCCGATGCAAATCCCACTGGAACGTTTCGGCTCCTTTACGGTCGGGCTCCTGTACACTCGTTCAGTCGGACACATTCTAATCGCATTCTCTCTGACATGATGTCTGAAAATGAAGTGTGGGTCAACACATCGATCGCGGCCAGACTTGGTCTCCAAAATGCTCAGTATGTCACGTTGAAAAATCAGGATGGCATCACGAGCAACAAGGTCAAAGTAAAGGTGACGGAAAGAATTCGCCCCGACTGCGTGTATATGGTGCACGGCTTTGGTCACACTTCCAAAGGACTGAAACACGCTTATCGAAAAGGCGCGAGCGATGCGCAACTGATCACCCGGTACAAGACCGATCCTCTGATGGGTGGGACGGGCATGAACTGCAATTTCGTCACCATTGAGCCGGCGGAGGCATAACCATGGCGCGATTCGGGATGGTCATTGACACTGCAAAGTGCGTCGGATGTATGGACTGTGTCGTCGCTTGCAAGACCGAAAACAGCGTACCTGAAGGATACAACCGTGACTGGATTGCCCAGGATGTGACCGGCAAGCATCCAACGCTTCATATGGAAATCAGAAGCGAGCGCTGCAATCACTGTGACTCTCCCCCGTGCGTGTACTGCTGTCCGACCGGCGCAAGTCACATCCATAACCTCGGCGGTGTCGTCCTGGTAGACCACGGGATGTGCATCGGCTGCAAAGCGTGCCTCGCGTCCTGTCCGTACGACGCCCGATTCATCCACCCTGATGGCTACGCCGATAAATGCACGTTCTGCATCCATCGGGTCGAACAAGGTCTGGATCCCGCCTGTGTTGCTGTGTGCCCAACTCACTGCATGGCGTTCGGCGATGTCGATGATCCCAACAGTTCTGTCAACAAGCTGCTCGCGTCCCGCAACTATCACACGCTGATTCCGGAAGCAGGTACCAAACCGCAAGTCTTCTATCTTACGTAGAGGAACGCATGCACGAACTGACGATCACTCGGCACAACGACCTCATCGATCCCGCCCTCCAGATCTGGGCCTGGCAAATCCCGGTGTATCTCTTCATCGGCGGACTCGTGGCGGGAATCATGATCATCTCCGGCTACTTCGCTCTCAAAGGACAATACAAAAAGAATGTATTCACGAGCTTCTATCTGCCGCACATCAGTCTCGTGCTGCTCAGCCTCGGAATGCTCTCGCTCTTCCTCGACCTTGAACACAAACTGTACGTCTGGAGACTCTACACAACGTTCAAGATTTCGTCTCCGATGTCGTGGGGAGCTTGGATCCTCATCCTCGTCTATCCCGCATTGTGGCTCAACACACTCATCCGGATCCCCGACGCATTCAAGAACCTCATTCCGTGGTTTGACCGGATCAGTGCAGCAATCAACGACCACCCCTTCCTCGTCAAGAGTATCGGCACGTTGAACATGCTGCTCGGCACGCTGCTCGGGATGTATACCGGTGTTCTCCTGAGCTCCATCGGCGCGCGGCCCCTTTGGAACAGCGCAATGCTCTGGATGGTTTTTCTCGTCTCAGGACTTTCCGCCGCATCGGCGTTCGTTCATCTGATCACGAGGGACCCGGACGAGCGCTTGCTGCTCGCCAAGGCCGACAATGGATTCCTTACGCTTGAGCTTTTTGTTATTGGCGGGTTCATCAGCGGATTACTGAGTTCGACGGGAGTGCACGCAGAAGCTGTCCAGCTGATCCTGACCGGTGCGTACGCGCCGATGTTCTGGGTTGGCGTTATCGCCATGGGTATCGTCATACCGCTCATTATTCAACTTCTGGCGGTCAACAACAAGATCCGTCATACCTCCACCGCACCGCTGCTGGTGCTCCTGGGAGGGCTCATCCTGCGTTTCGTGATCGTGTACGCAGGGCAGACAAGTCACTACACATACCAGGTTCTTTCACGATGAGCCTGGCTTTGAGAGATCCGGTTCATATCGATTGATAACGGAGGTGGAACAAATGGCATCAGCAAACGAAGAAACGATCGGAACGGCGAGCAGTACGGCCGTATCCCATGAGAGCCGCGCGGCACAACCTTACTGGAATCCGTACCTCGCGGGACTGGGCCTGGGTCTCGTGCTGCTTGCTTCATTCGTCATCATGGGGCGCGGACTTGGTGCCTCGGGAGCATTTTCGTCACTCGTAACGGTCGGAGTTCAGGCTGTTGCTCCGAGCCACGCGGCAGGGAATGGATTCTATTCTGAATATATCGGAGACGGAAGCAAGAGCCCGCTCAAAGACTGGCTGGTGTTCGAAGTGCTCGGAGTCTTCGTCGGCGGCTTTATCTCAGGCAGCATGGCGAACCGAATCACCAAAGTGATCGAGAAAGGGCCCAACATCAGCAGCGGCCGAAGATTGTTCTTCGCTTTTGTCGGCGGCGCATTGATGGGTATCGGCGCCAAGCTCGCTCGCGGCTGCACGAGTGGGCAAGCATTGACAGGAGGTGCACTCCTCAATGTCGGCAGCTGGGCATTCATGATGATGGTCTTCGGCGGAGCCTACGCCGCAGCATACTTCGTAAGGAGGCAATGGCAATGAACGCACCATTCTTCAAATATGGCCTCTTCGGAGACGATGTCAGTCTGATCGTCGCCTTTTTCATCGGGATCGGGTTTGGCTTCTTTCTCGAACGTGCTGGGTTCAACAGCTCGAAAAAACT
>DATJQB010000511.1:0-5022 GCA_035506075.1 Bacteroidota bacterium
TCCGCGATGGTAATCACGAGATCGCGCCCCTCGTTCGATGTCGAGAGATCGATCCTCGGCTCGCCGCCAGAATACTTTACAGCGTTGTCAAGGAGGTTGTGAATGACATTTTCGATGTGGATCGCATCCCCCTGGAGAGCATGATGAGGAGCGCCAAGATGCTTGCTGATTGCGCCGTTTCTTGCCGTCACCTGCAGTTCGATGTTTGAGGCTGACCGTTCAATGATGTCGTGCATGTCGATCGCTGAGAACTCGAATTCCGTTTCCCCTTCCTCGAGAGCGGCCATCTGCAGGATCTTGTCCACCTGTGCGCGCATGCGCCTGTTTTCATCCGTGATGACCTTCGTGAACCGTGAGATCTTCGTCTTCGACCCGCGTACGTCAGGCTGTGTCATCGCCTCGCTCGCCAGGGCGATTGTGGAGATCGGAGTCTTGAACTCGTGCGTCATGTTGTTGATGAAATCGACGAGCCGCCCCGCGAATTCCTTCTGCCGGACGATGGTCCGGATCGTATACGCGAAACAAAAAATGATGACCCCGAGCAGTACGATGCTTGAGAGGATTTCGGGAAGCAGCGCTCCCATGAGGTACGTCCGATATCCGGGGAACGTCAGGAACAGTGACTCATGACTCGGAACCGGCTCGAGCGGGATGACGGGGATGCGGTATTCTGACGTTAGAAGCTGGGCAGCGCTTCGCGAAGTGCGGCCAATGGTCAGCGAATCGTCACTGAAGATCCCGAACTCGTAAGGGAGCTGTACGTCGTGCGTGAGAAGGCTGAGCGAAAGGATCGAATCGACAAGATCTTTCGAGTATCGTCGCGATGCCGGAACCCACTGTGCATCGGTGAATGTATCGGCGATCCGCTTGACAACCCTGCCGCGGCGAAGATCCTGGTCGTCGACCGTCACGGAGACTGATTGTTTGCCGGGCTCCACCTTCGTCGTCATCGTGGTGCTGTCTGTCCGGAGCTGAACGTAATAGAGTCCGGTTTTGAACCGCTCCTTCGGAATCGAGATGTCATGGACTCCCATCTGTCGGATGGAATCGACGATCATGGTATCGAGTCCGCCGAGCGCTCCGAACGCCCGCACAATGATCCGCTGCGGCCTGTCAACCTTGACACGCAACTTGCCGTTCTCCATCTGCGAGCTGATCCCGGAAGGGCCGGATGTGGCAAAGGAGTACGTGAACGAGGTGTCGCCCGGATGGTTTTTGCGTCCGGGTCCGCCAGGAGTTTGCACGCTTCGGAAAAAGATGTTCCGTGCATCGATTTCTTCGAGTTTTTCCACGGCGAAGTTCATTGCCGCGACAACGTTCCGCCTGAACGTCTCCTGTTTGAGCTCGACGGAGTTCATGAGCAGGCGGACCTGGAGGTACACAAGCCCCGCCATGGCACACACAACGAGCGAGACGATTGCCCCAACCTTATTTTTCGAGAGTCTCATCACTGCAAATATACGATTCGTCAAACCGATGTTCTACAATCTTTACCTTTGTTAACATCTGATAACAGAGTTTAACTTCATCTCCTGGATCATTTTCACCAGATTGTCGTCACTATTCAGGAACCACAATACCTTCATACGGGAGAACTTCTTATGAATATATCAATCCGAATGATCATCCTCGTCCTTGCAACCGGGTTGGCTGCAAGTACCATCGTGGCCCAGGAGATGCAAACAAAGACCACTCAGGGAGGCGTTCGCACCATGAGGTTCAGCTCAGACAACGCGTTCATCCTGCGTGAAATCGGCGCGGTGATCACTGAGGACAAAGGAGCGATGAAGGTGATGGTTGTGCCGCCGAAGGAAAGCCGGCCGAAGGAAATGGAGAGTGTTGACCTCCGGGAAGGTGACGAAATCGGGATGGCAGCGGGAAAACGAGTCAAGAACCTGAAGGAACTGAAAGATGCCTACGCGAGCGCGCCTGTGGGAGAAGAGTTCAAGATCGGTATCAGGCGGGAAGGGGTGGCTCACATCGTTTCGTTCAAGAAGAAGGACGAGAAGGACCTGCCCCATGGCGGACAGATGGTGATCCGGCAGGATGGGCGGGGGGGAGACGGAAACTCTGACATATTCCCTGCGTTTGGAATCGGCATTGAAAAGAAAGGAACGGGCATTACGATTGCCCAGGTTTTGCCGAACGCTCCCAAGGACATCAAGGCAGGCGATGTTGTCAAGACGCTCAATGGCAAGGAAATCAAATCGATCGCAGATTTCAACAAGGAGTTCGACGCCACGAAGATTGGTGCGACGCTGACACTCGAGCTGCTTCGCGATGGCAAACAGGTCGTTGTATCCGCACCGAGACCGGAGCCGAAGGGTCAAATGATCATCAAAAGGAACTGACTATGAAGCTGTCTTCGATCCGTGTCTTCGCTCTTGCCGTAGTCACGTTGTTCAGCACGTCACTCGCGCTGGCGCAATATAACAGCTTCAACCAGAGGGACGACAAGTACCGCCTGCTCGGGCTCAAGCGCGCGAAGGAGTACTACGAGGTCACCAAACGTGACTATGAGCGGCAGGAGTCGATGTTTCAGAAGGGACTGATTTCGCAATCCGATCTTGATCGTGCAAAAAATGCCGAAGCCGATGCCGAGGTGAACTACCAGCAGTCGCTTCTCGCCGTGCTGTTCGAACAGCAGTACGTCTCCATCGAGCGCGCCGTGAAGTACCAGGCCGCCAACAGCGCAAAGCGCGTCAAGCTGACCGTGGCAAACGCATCAAGCGGAGGAGAGGAATTCCAAAAACTCATCGGCATCGACGACAAGCTCTTTCGATCGCTCCAGCCGGACGTTATCCAGAATCTCTACATCTCACTCTACAATGCCGACGGCGCCATCATCTCCCAGCCGTACGAGGTGAAGATCGAAATGCTGAAATCGGGGGAGCCGCGCGATGTTGATTTCGGCCTCCTGCAGGACGTCGACGCTGTGACCGTCAATATTATCTATGGGAACGGTTCTTCCCGGACGCTGAAGATCTTTTTGCAGAAGGACAATTCAGCGAACAATGTGGCCGTGCAGTCCCAGCAGTTTTCCCAGGAAGGCGAACTCGGCAAGACGGCAACGTACGATCTCACGCTGGAATTGTTCAGCGGGACCAGCAACACGTTCAGTCTCGAAGTCGTCAACCTCCCGCAGCAAATCAACCGGTACTTCCGCGATGTTGCGACGAGTGCGAGACTCTCGCAGATCAAATTCACGGAACAGGCAAACTCAAAGAAGGCGGCTCTCGATGTTTCGCTCCCCGACCGCCCCACCGACCAGGTGACGATGGACAAGGCGATCCCGTTTTTCGTCGTCGTCGCCCCGACAAACAGACTTGACGAGATCAGGGCTTTGCAGGCGAAGCCGTGCACGGAAGCGGACATCAAAAAACTCAATCTTGGCTACGTGCGCCTCGAGCTGATCCCCCGAGGAAAAGGCAGACTCCTTGTGCGGGCTCCGCAGCTGTACTACGCCCTCAAGTCGGACGGATCGGTGCAACTGTCCGTCGATATTGTGAACGAAGGGACGCGCCGCCTGGACAACGTCAAGGTCGATGTCGACGTGCCGCTGAGCTGGACAAAAAAAGTCGATCCGCTCGTCATCCCGACGCTGGACATCGACCAGGAGCAGCGCGTGACTATCACCGCCACTCCGCCAAAGGGAATCTCGGTTGGCCGCTATGAACTTCGTCTGCGTACGAGCGGTCTTTCGGACAACGAGCCCGTGAACGCCGAGGACAAGACTGTTACAGCTGAAATCCTCCCCGAAACGAGTGTGATCGGCACCATCCTGCTCGTGCTCGCAATCCTCGGGCTGATCGGAGGAATGGTGATGTTCGGGATACGTCTGTCGAAACGATGACCTGCATGAACGAACGCAGTGCGTCGATCAGGAAATGATGAATAAGGAAGTCACGCGTACAAATCAGGAGCACCCTATGGACATGAAGCCAATGTTTGAAGCCGTCGAACTGTCGAAACGCTATGAGGACGGAGTTCTGGCTCTCGACAACGTTTCCTTTTCTGTGAAGCCGGGAGAGATTTATGCGATGCTTGGCGCGAACGGGGCCGGCAAGACCACGACGATCAACATTTTCCTCAATTTTATCGAACCAAGCGCCGGTGAAGCCCGCATTGATGGTATTGCGACGCACCGGGAGCCGCTGAAGGCCAAGGAGAAGGCGGCGTTTGTCTCTGAAAACGTCATGCTGTATTCAAACTTCACGGCGCTCCAGAACCTCGACTATTTTTCGCGGCTTGGGGGAAAGACGAACTACACGAAAGAGGAGTATTGCACAGTGCTCCGACGTGTCGGGCTCCAGGAAGAGGCGTTCAACAAGCGGCTCAAAGGGTTCTCGAAAGGAATGCGGCAGAAGTGCGGCATTGCAATTGCGATTCTCAAGGGAGCTCCCGCGATCCTGCTCGACGAGCCTACATCGGGCCTCGACCCGCAGGCGGCGTACGAGTTCCAGCGTTTGCTGGAGTCGCTGCGGAATGAAGGCAAAGCCATCCTCATGTCGACACACGACATCTTCCGTGCGAAAGAAGTCGCCGACACGATCGGCATCATGAACCGCGGCCGCCTCGTGATGCAGGAATCGGGAAAAGACCTTGCCGGTGAAGACCTCGAGAAGGTGTACATGAAGCACATGGCCGGGTACATCGCCAACGATCCCCGATCAACACCGATCCACGGAGAATGAGCATGATACGACTGATTATTGAAAAGGAGCTGAAGGATATCATCGGCTCCACGAAATTTGCGGTGACGTTCGGTGCCTGCGCAATCCTCATCATTCTCGCGTTCTACGTCGGAGGCAGGAACTACCTCGTCGGCATGGAGCAGTACGAAGCCGGGAAGAAGGAAGGGCTGGCGAAGCTCGAAGGGGTGACGGACTGGAACGAAGTTCGCTCGACACTCGTCTCTCTTCCTCCTCAGCCGATCGCGTCGCTTGTGATGGGAGTGTCGAACGACATTGGGCGCAACACGGAAGTGTCCGGAAGGGGGGAACTGACGGCGGAGGACAGCAG
>DATJQB010000512.1:0-4802 GCA_035506075.1 Bacteroidota bacterium
CAAACAAGCTCCTTTCGCAGTCGATAAGCAACTCGCTTTCTGCATCGCTTATTGGCAAGGAGATCCGGGCGACAGGCGACGGGTTCTCATACAGCGGCAGTGGGGATCAGAAGCTTGGTTATTCGCTGGGCAGTGCTGCCACTTCGGTCTCGGCAGGCATCTATGACTCGGGCGGCACTCTCGTGCGAACCGTCAATGGCACAGGCTTAAGTGCTGGAGACAACACTTTCACGTGGGATGGCAAGAACGACCTGGGCGAAACAGTTGCGTCAGGCAAGTACACACTCAAGGTGTCGGCAAAAGATACCAACGGTGCATCGGTCACTGCCACGGGGTATATGTTCGGTACGGTATCGGCAGTTCGCTTCAAGTCATCAGGAGCGGTCTATGTGGTGGATGGTGAGGAGATCCCGTTGTCCGACGTCCTTGAAATCTTGTAGAGGAGCATCGTATGGCAGACACGTTCGTCAACGGTGTACGGATCCCGTTTGTCCCTGCAGGGGGGATTGACGGGTTAAAGGAGCGCCCGGGAATACCGGTCCCGCCGGAACGGTCATTCGAGAAGGTCCTGCAGCAGGAGATGGACGGGCTGAAGTTCTCGAAGCACGCTCAGGAACGGCTTAACGCCCGGCAGATCCAGTTGAATGAGAGCGATCTGGCGAGCATCCAGAGTGCGGTGGAGAAGGCGGGAGAGAAAGGGTCTCAGGATTCGCTGGTGCTTCTGCGTGACCTGGCTTTCATCGTCAGTGTGAAGAACAAGACCGTTGTCACGGCGGTGGACGCTGAGCATCTGAAGAACAACGTCTTTACGAACATCGATAGTGCAGTAATTGCAGGATAGGAATTTCTAACACACGTGGGCCGGCCCTTTCACAGGGGGCCCCTCCGGTCAGGCCGACCGACAGACGCCTGGCCAGAATTCAATCACATACATCTAGGAGGGATTCACAATGGCATTTCTTCGGTCGCTTTTCTCGGGTGTTTCCGGTTTGCGGAACCACCAAACCATGATGGACGTCATCGGCAACAACATTGCCAACATCAACACGGTCGGTTTCAAAGCGGGTCGGACGACGTTCAGCGAGCTGTATGCCCAGACTCTTCGCAGTGGTACCCAGCCTGTCGACGGCAGCGGCGGCACGAACCCGATGCAGGTAGGTCTTGGCATCACGGTCAATTCTCTCGATACGCTCTTCACGCAGGGCAATATTGAAAACACCGGCAAGACCACAGACCTGGCGGTTCAGGGCAATGGCTTCTTCATTGTCAAAAAGGACGGAAAGAATCTCTATACGCGTGTTGGTACTTTCGATTTTGATTCAACAGGAACTCTGGTGAACACCGGCACCGGCGCGATCGTGCAGGGGAAACTCGCAGATGCTCAGGGAAATATCCCGTCAGGCACCACTTTAGAGGACGTGAAGGTAGCGCTTGATACGAAATCGCCGGCAAAAGCGACCTCCACAATGAAATTTGCCGGAAATCTTGACAGCGGCGCCAAGGTGGGTGACACGGCAAACGCTTCGGTGTCTGTCTTCGATTCACTCGGCAACCAGCACACGATCACCCTCACCTTCACAAATACCGGAACCAATGCCTGGAGCTGGAAGGCTGCTGTTCCCGCTCCTGCTACAACAGCCGCCGCAGGCACAGTGACGTTCAACACAGATGGGACACTGAATTCAATGACGGGCAATCCGCTCGCATTGACTCCCGGCGGAGGAGCGAATGCAATGAGCATCAACGTCGACTTCGGGACTCCTTCAGCTGCAGCTCCGGGCAATTTCTCCGGCCTCACGCAGACGGCAGGGGGTTCGACCGTTACGCCGCGCGAGCAGGATGGCTACGCTGCCGGAACGCTCAGCGACATCTCCATCGATTCTACCGGCAAGGTCCAGGGGACGTTCTCCAATGGCACGGTCCTGACGCTTGCGCAGATCATGATGGCTGAATTCAATAACCCGGGCGGACTCGTCCGCAACGGGGAAAACACGTATGACATTTCGGGTAATTCGGGCACGGCTGCAATTATCACTCCGGGCCAGGGATCCAGTGTTGTCTCCGGAGCTCTGGAACAATCCAACGTCGATCTCGCCGATGAGTTCACGCGGATGATCACGGCACAGCGCGGGTTCCAGGCAAACGCGCGCGTGATCACGACGAGTGATGAGTTTCTGCAGGAGGTAGTGAATCTCAAGCGGTAAACTTGACAGTGTGATACCCACTGCGCGGAAAGAGCGATTCCGCGCGGCGGGTTCTCAATCATGTTTGACAAAAAAGGAAGAGCGAAATGCTCGAATTGACCCGATTGCACGGAGAGAAGATCACCATCAATGTGAATCTGATCGAATTCATCGAATCAACACCTGACACGATGATCAGCACCACGACTGGAAAAAAAATCATGGTGAAGGAAAGTGTCGGGGATGTTGTCCGTAAAGCGATCAACTATCATCGCAAGTGTCAATTTCCGTTTGCAAAAAAATTCGCTCAGAGATAGCTGCGCATCAACTGCTCTCGCTGAGATCCATCTCTCCATCTGGTTGATATTAACCACCACACCATCGCATCATCTCGCTGCGACTCGCCGCATCGTTGTGTGAATCCAGTTATTGCGCCGAATCTTGACAGTGTCCATTGTCCGTTCATGGCACACGGTTTGACATCTGTTGTGGCAAATCACTTCATGATGCGACCATGGCCAAAGAACCCTCACCAGCAGACCAGAATGCAACGCCGAAACCGGCAGCCGAGAAGCAATCGATCTTCTCCAAAAAACTCGTTTTGATCGGAATACCCGTTTTTGTGTTGCAGGTGGCGCTCCTCTATTTTGTGGCTGTGAAATTTCTCGGGTCTCCTTCGCACAGCGAGCCTTCGAAGCAGGCAGAGGCCGAAGAGTCGAAGGAGAGCGGAGAACCGGCAGTCCAAAACATCTTCGTGGTAAAGGACCTTATCGTCAACCCGGCCGGGACCAACGGCACACGTTTTCTCCTGGTGACGGTTGGCTTCGAGCTGTCCACGCCGGGCGCGCAGAAAGAACTTGAGAAAAAGGAGATCCAGCTTCGCGATGCTCTCAATACGATCCTCGGGAGCAAGAAGCTGGAAGATCTCGCGGGTGTTGAACGCCGCGAAGAGCTCCGGACCCAGATCTCTGCCCAGGTCGGATCCTTGCTCCAGAGCGGCGCAGTGAACAACGTGTATTTCAGCAAGTTCATCATTCAATGAGGGGACGAACGCGTGCCTGAGATTCTCTCACAACAAGAAATCGACAGCCTTCTCTCCGGGATCACTACCGACGAGAAGTCCACTGCCGGGGCTTCGGGCGAGAGCAGGAAGCAGAGTGACGAGATCGTCACTTTTGACTTTCGGCTGCCGCACCGATTGTCGAAGAACCAGCTGAGGACGTTCCAGGCAGTGCACGAGAGTTTCGGCGAGACCTTCGGGTCGTACCTCGTCTCTCGCCTGCAGACCACGGTTGCGATCAGCGTCTCCTCCGTCGATCAGCTGTTCTATTCAGAGTTCGTGCTCTCCATTGCGAGCCCGAGCTCGCTCTATGTGTTCCGCATCCTCGAGTCGGACGCGCTTGGCGTGCTGGAAGTGAGCCCGCTGCTCGTCCTCGGTATGGTAGAACATCTTATGGGCGGCGTCGCGGGTGGACAGAAGACTCCCCGGCTCATCACAAAGATCGAACAAAGCATTGTCAAGGTGATCATCCAGCGGGCATTGACGGAGATACAGCGCGCATGGAAGACGATCGCGGACCTTACGTTCAAGCTGGAAAGGTATGAGAGCGAGGGCGATTTCGTGCAGATTGCGCCGGCAAGCGAGATCGTCATGGTGGTCTCGTTTGAGGTCACCATCGGAGCCCAGAAGTATTTTATGAATCTCTGCTTCCCGACGTTTGCTCTCGATGACGTGCTTGCCAAACTGAATATACAGCACTTCAGCAGCATCTCTGCCGTGAAGGGCGATCGGTCGGCTACACAGGTGATCTCGCACCATCTGGAATCGACTGCGATCGAGGCGACCGCGGTGCTCGGTGAAACGAGCCTGACCCTCCGCGATCTCCTCGACCTGGAAGCAGGCGATGTGTTACGGACGAGCATCCCGGTCGATGGCGATGTGAAGATCCTGATCGGTGGAAAATCTATGATGCTTGGCCGTCCCGGTATCTCCAACGGGCGCGTTGCGGTCAAGATCTCAGGAAAATCTCAAGACTCAGCAGCAGGAGAAAGATAGCATGACGGACGAAACACGCACTGAAGAAACTCCGGGGTCACCGGAAGAACAATTATCGGCCGGCAATCAGGCGGATGCAGGCGCAGCGGCGATCGACGTGCAAAGCGCGCAGTTCCAGCAGCTCGAGCCGGAGCAGGGGCAGGTAGAGAGGGACCGGAAGATGGATCTCCTCCTCGACCTGACGCTGCCTGTTTCCATCGAACTCGGGCGGACGAACATGTTCATCCGTGATATTCTGGACCTGCAACGCGGATCGGTCGTCGAGTTCGAGAAGCTGGCCAGCGAGCCCGTTGACATCCTCATCAACGGCAAAAAGATGGCCGAAGGAGAGGTTGTGGTCATCGAAAAGCACTTTGGCATCAGGATCACCAACCTGGTGGACGCTTCCGAACGTGTGAAGAACCTGGGGAAATGACCATGGGATGGCTCCTCGTTAAGACCCTGCTTTCTCTGGCCGCCGTGCTCGGGCTGATGATCGGGACAGTGATCGTCCTGAAACGCTTTGCGTACCGCGGCAAGCCGGGTGCTTCGTCAATCGTTCCGATCGACGTCGTTGGACAGGC
>DATJQB010000513.1:0-3618 GCA_035506075.1 Bacteroidota bacterium
AGATTGTTGGTGCCCGAAATGTTGATGCCGTTATGCCCGGCGTTGCGCTCTTCGAGCCCTTTCAGGTGGTAATAACTGCCGCTGATGCTGATGCCATCGGAAGTGTTCCCGGTGCAATCGAGGATCGGTGTTTCGCCGGGATACGCCCAGAGTCTGATCATGTTCGCCGCCTGCCCTGTCTTGCTCAGGCTCAGCTTCGAGCTTCCCATCAGGTAGACGCCGCCCCGGAGGAACACAGTTCCATTCGTGCCGATCGCCGACAATCCCTTCGAGACAGTTTTGTACGGCTGATCGATCGTTCCAGAGTTCGAATCACTTCCGGAGGGAGAGACGTACGCCGTCACCTGCGCAGCGCCGAGATGTACCAACATCACCATCAGCACAAGAGTATTTCGTTTCCTGGACATTCTCATCTCAGTTTCTTCACTCCGCCGCTTCGTTGTTGCAGTTTGATGGATCATTGAATGACAACCGCGCCCGGCTTCGCATCGGAGCCGAGCTCGACATCCTTCTTCGCCTTTGCGGCATCGGCCCGCTGCACGCGGATGTTCCCGGATTTGGTGCCGCTTGCGCGCACAAAGAGCGAGGCCTGCGAAGCCGTGGTGAGGCTCTGGATATCAATGTTCCTTCCGTCGTGCACGGAGAGCACCGGCCCCGACTTGAAGCTGAGCCAGATGTTCTTCATCGTAAATCCATCCGCCGCATCCATCTTCATCGCTTCATCCGATGTGATCGAAATATTCTCAAGCGTCACACCCAGGATCGGAGACTCCGGAATGCCCCGGACGAACAACGCATCCTTTGCACCGTCGCAAACGACATTCCTGATATCGAAATTCTTGAAATACGGTATCTTCGCTTTTGCCGGGTCGAAATCCGAATTCCCCTCATAGTACATGTCGAAGAGGATCGCTGACGTTGCAATATCCTTCATCCTGATGCCGTCGACGAAAATATTTTCGACCCTTCCACCCCTGTCGCGGGCCGACTTGAAGCGGAGTCCGATGTCCGTTCCCATGAACGTGCAATTCTTGACAGAAATGTTGCGCATGCCGCCGTCGGTGTTGCTGCCGATAACGAACCCTCCGTGGCCATGATACACGATGCAGTCTGCAATGACGACATTCTCCAGCGCGAACTCGTGGTTCTTGCTGACGCTTGATTTCATGCAGATCCCGTCATCGCCGGCGTCGAGCACATTCTTATAGAAGAGCACATTCCGGCAGCTGCCGATGTCGACCCCGTCGGTATTCTGACCCCACCAATTGTTGACTACCTTCGTGTTGCGTATGACGACGTTTTCGCATTCCGACGGGTGCAGCACCCATCCCGGAGTATTTGTGAACGTTGGTCCGTCGACAAGAACCTTGTCGCAGTCGCTCAGATCGAGCATCGTGGGACGGAGAAATTCCCTCGCGCCCGCAATCTCCGCCGGAGACGGTTTCTTGTTGAGTTTCCGCAGGTTCCTGAGATACTCTTCGCCGTTCATCGCTTCTTTCGACGGCCACCATATCGTGCCATTTGCCGTCACGACCCCGCCCCCGGCAACCAGGTCGCTCCATTGTTTCGCCGTGAGCTTCTCTTTTTTCGTGGGACGCCAGTACTGTCCGTTGCCATTGAACGTGCCGCCCCCGGTAATTGCGATGTTCGTAAGTCCCTGACCGTGAATCGGCGATGTCACACGGGCTCCTTTGTCCGGGACCGGGTAGTCCTCAAACTTCGGACTGAAGAACACCAGGGCACCGGTCTCAACGTGAAGTTCGATGTTGCTTTCGAGCCCGATAGGACCGGTGAGCCACATGCCGGGCGGAATGACAACCGTTCCACCCCCTTGCTTGGCGCACGCCCGGATCGCGTCATTGATTGCGTTGGTGTTCATCGTATGTCCATCCGCCACTGCACCAAAGTCCACGATGCTCACACGATGTGCGGGAATTGTTGGCAGTTGAACCTGAGGCATCGTAAATGGAAGGTTCGACGTGTACGCTTTCGATTCCTGCTCCACCGAAGCCTGTGATTGCGCCTGGAGGACCCCGCAAAGAAGCGCGCTCATGACAACGAATGCGAGACTCGTTCGCCTGTACATCCTGTTTCTCCTCATGTTGAGACTCCGAATGAAACCCTAGCGTGCACTTACTGTTTTTCTATCCTGAACCAGTCCACGTCGATGTATCCGTGCGTCAATGCCTCAGCCGGACGAAGTGTGAACAACCCTACTTTGGCTCCAACCCACATTCCCTCGCGGGCGGTGAACGGTTTGCCCAGCGGATGAAATGACTGACCGTCTGTGCTAAAGCTGAACGAACAAAGAACTCTTGGTATGATCTCCGACGGATTCTCGTGATGAACATCAACGCGCAGGATAATGTCCGGCCCCCCGACGTCGATCACCTCGTTCGATTGTTCCGTCCCTCCTTTGTCGGCGTTTGTGCACACGACCTGTGAAAGCACGAACGATTCCTTCGACTTCGCGACGCCAACGTAGCCGTAGTCCTGACCAAAGACAACAAGACCGGTGTGTTCGCCGGATTGCAGAGAGGAACAATCAAGTCTTGTTGTGGCCGAAAACACCGGCGCGGGAAATTTCTGGAGCAACAACGCCGGCGCGAACCAGAGGTTCGTCACCGGTAACGGCTGCGAATAGAGCCGCAGCCATCCGCTTCGGGCATCGAGGGAATACCAGTCATTCGAACCATTGGCTTCCCACTGCCACTGCAATCCAAGCGATGTGGAAGCAAACTCATCGCTCGTCTGCGGACTCGCTGCCGGGTAGACGGTTCCAACATCCGGCTTTGCATGCCGCGCCACCGGCTCACCGATGTCCAACCCGCCGCGACCCTTCCCAATCACCGGCCAATCATTTTCCCAATGCATCGGCTGTAAATGAACAACTCGCCCGTACGCGTAGCGGTCCTGAAAATGGATGAACCAGTCCTGCCCCGTCTTTGTATCGACCCATGCGCCCTGATGCGGGCCGTTCACGTTCGTGCTTCCCTGTCCAAGAACGTTTCGGCTTTCGTACGGGCCGAAGATGTTTTTCGATCGAAGGATCGATTGCCACCCCAATTTGACTCCCCCGGCGGGAGCGAATATGTAATAGTAGCCGTTGCGTTTGTAGAACTTCGGGCCCTCAATTGTCGGGTGCGTGACGTGTCCATCGAACACCACGACGCTGTCCCGCAGGACCTCCGTCCCTTCGCGGTTCATCCGGTTCACAGCCAGAAGGCTCTTGATGCCGGAACGGCTGTTTGCCCACGCGTGAACGAGATATGCATTCCCGTCATCGTCCCAGAGCGGACACGCATCAATCCATCCGAGCGCTTTATGGATAAGGCGGAGGGGCTCCCACGGTCCGGCAGGATTCTTTGATTTCGTCATGAAGATGCCGCGGTCGGGATCTCCGAAGTAAATATAAAATTCCCCGTTGTGAAATCTGATCGATGGGGCCCAGATCCCCATGCCATGGCGGGGCTGACTGAACTCATCGAAGGGATAGCGCTGAACAGCATGCCCGATGATTGTCCAGTTCACCAGGTCCTTCGAGTGCAGTATTGGAAGTCCCGGGAAATGCGAGAAGCTCGACGATGTCATGTAGTAGTCATCGCCGACCCGGATTGC
>DATJQB010000514.1:0-6848 GCA_035506075.1 Bacteroidota bacterium
TGATTGTTGAAAGCGATCCTGCAACAGGTTTGCCGAATTGCTCAACCATACATCCCTGTCGGGACACGGCGGGCTCTCGTCGGGACACAGCCTGCTGTGTCCCGACGAGCTGTGTCCCGACGAGCTGTGTCCCGACGAGCCGCGTCCCGACGAGCTGTGTCCCGACGAGCCGTGTCCCGACAAACTGCGTCCCGATAACATCGCTGAGAACAACTATTCCATGCACATGATCCGGCATGATGACAAACTCATCGAGCGTTGCACGCGAAAAGTGTTCCGGAATTCCTTCCCAGCACTCTCTCACTATCCGTCCGATCTTCGACAAGCGCATTTCCATTCCGACGATTTGTCCCAACACACGCGCGCGGTCCTTCACGCATAGCGTGACAAAATACGATCCTGACTGAGAATAGTCATACCCCCTCAGCCGAGTTGACCTCCTATGATGAACAAGAGGATTGTACGGCAAGACGCCCTCCCGCGTTTGCTCTCAAGAAGCTCAATCATCGGAAGTGGCGCAATAAAATCTCGTTTGCATTCCACGCAAGGGGGACACGGTATGCCGTGTCCCCGACGAGCCGTGTCCCGACAACAATCATCATTGAAGCCTGTCTACTCATATCTCAACGCGTCGACCGGATTTGCTGTTGCAGCCCGGATCGCCTGGAAACCGATCGTCACGAGGACGATGACCACAGCGATGAGGAACGCGAAGACGACCACGACGGCATCGACGCTCACCCTGTAAGCGTAGTTCTGAAGCCAGCCGTCGATAAAGTGAATCGTGATTGGTATCGCGATGACCGTCGAGATCAGGATGAGCAGCATAAACTCCTTCGCAACAAGATAGAACACGCTGCCGATGGAGGCCCCCATCACTTTCCTGATCCCGATTTCCTTCACCCTTGTCTGGATTACGAACAGCGATACGCCGAACAGCCCCAGGCAGGCGATGAAGATTGCAAGCGCCGTAAAGTAGCTCATCATTTGTGCGAACCTGTAATCGTTGCCGTACATGTCGTCCAACCGATCGTCGAAGAACTGAAGATCCACCGGCTCGCCGCTGTTGAGGGCTGTCGCTGTTTTTTGTATGACCTCGAGCGTCTTTGGAAGATCGGCATCATGCCGCACGCGGACACCGACTTCCTGAATGTACTGTGTATTGCAGCTGATGACCACCGGGCGGATTGGTTCGCGCAGCGACCACGTGTTGAAGTCCCGGACAATTCCAAGAATTCTCGCACCGCCGAACAGCTCCTTCGCCGGGTCCTGGATTTCAAACGCCTTCTGGGCGGCCTCGTTCAGAATGACGGCGTGCTCCGATTCCGCCGGCGCCGCTTCACCGAAGCTCTTGCCTGTCACCATCTGCATCTTCATCGTCTCGATGAACTCGCGGTCGACGGTGAAGGTTTGATACCTGATCGTTCTCGTCGGATCGGCTTTGGCAGGGGCAGAACTGAAATTTCCCCCCTCTTCACCGGGGAACGTCGACGCGCCGGAAACGCTGAGAATGGCGGGATAGGATTTCAGCTGTGATTTCAGCGCCTCAAACTGTGCCCCGAGGCCGCGGAACCTGGCGGTGAGACTTCTGAGCGAGAGCACCACAAGGTCGGCCTTGTCATATCCCATATCCTTGGTGTGGAAGAATCGCACCTGTTTGTAGATCGTGAGCGACGCAGTGATCAGTCCTATAAAGATCACCATCTGAATCGCTATCATGACCTTTCTCAGGGTGGCCTTCGATGCACCGGTGCTCACTTTGCTCCGCAGGATGTCCATCGGTCGAAAGCCGGACAGATAGAACGACACGTAGCTGCCCGAAAGAACTCCCGCCAGGATCGTGATGCCTGAAAAGAGGAGCAGGTGATTCGGGTCGTGGACAAGCGTTCCCGGCATTCGTTTCCCAAGCAGCTGGCTCAGCGGCGGCAGAAAGACATCGACAAGAAGAATCGCAATGGGGAGAGAGATGAGCGACACCAGGACAGATTCCGTCATGATCTGCTTCATGAGATCGATCCGGCTGGCGCCAACGACCTTTCTCATCGCGACCTCCTTTGTACGGACGCTCGCTCTTCCTGTGCTGAGGATGACGAAGTTGATACAGGCGATCAGGAGAATCAAGATGGCGATCGTTGAATAGATGTAGACGTTTGTGCTGTCGCCCGATGGAAAGAGATTGTTCATGAATCCCGACGAGTGAAAATAGAGATCCTTGAGCGGGAAGAGATGGTAGTGCATCATTCCGTTCGGGTCGGAATGAGTTTTCGTAAATGAAGCCATGGTCTTCTCGAGCTGCTCCGGCGGGACCGGATGCGAGAGCATGACGTATGTCGGCATAAGCTGGATTTTCCAGGAGTCCTCGGGGTTCTTTTCGAGTCTGGACCAAATTGAGCTCATCCAATGCCTGCCGATGGTCAGGGGCACGATGACTTCGCCCCTTAGTGTGGATGACGTCGGCACGTCGTCCATGACAGCGACAATTCTCAGGTTATATGGCTCCCCAACCCAATTCACCGTGAGGACCTCGCCAATGGGGTTGTCCCGCCCGAAAATCTTCTGCGCCGCCTGATGACTGATGATGGCGTAGTCCTTCGAGTCCGCCAATCCCTTCAAGCTTCCCGATTCGAGCGGCAGCGTCAGTATATCGAAGATGGAAAGGTCCGCGGAGATGCAGGGGGTGCGGCCAAAGTCCTTGTCTTTGTATTTGACCTGGCAGCCGGCTCTTATGAACCGGGCGAACTGCTGGACCTCGGGGTATTCGCTCTTGAGTGTCGGCCCCAGCTGGAACGGTGTGGTTTCCTCCGTCCAATGAACGCCGAGGTTTTCGGTTGTAGCCAGGTAGATGTTGTCGAGGTTCTTGTTCTGGCGGTCGTAGCTCAGCTCGTTGATCGAGTAGAGCATGATGATGAAGCTCGAAGCGAGTCCGATCGACAGCCCCCCGATGTTGATGAGGGAATAGGATTTGTACTTCCAGAGGCCTCGAAATGCAGATTTAAGATAGGCGATGAGCATGGCGATGCTCCCGGTGCGTAGTAGGAATAGGAAGAGTGCCGCCGGTGAGGGGGGTGGGGAATGATAAGAAGGATTTCGGAGAAAAGGTATGGGGGTGAGAAGGGAGGAAGGAGTAGGGAGTGGAAAGTACAAAGTGGGAAGTAGAAAGTAATGATTGCAGTAAGCAGATTGCAGCAGGCAGATTACTGATGGCTGAGCGCTGAGGGCTGATGTCTTCAGTATCAAGTAGAAAGTAGTGATGAGGACGGGCCACGCAGATGATTGCGGTTGGCAGATCGCATCACCTCTTTATCCCCGCGAACGTCACGCTCAGCATAACGGCCATTACCAGGACGCCCGCGAAGAAGATCGCGATTCGCCACGGATAAAGATTTGTAATTTTTCCCGCCCTGAAGAGCAGGTAGCCGACGACGAGGTTAAACATCCCCCAATAGACGTTCACTGTGGGAGAGGAGAGTCCTTTGCCCGGTGGATCGGCAAAGGGGGTCGGCATTGTCATCCCGCAGACGCCCATGACAAAATGCGGCACCGCGTTCGTGAGAAACAATCCGGCGAAGAAGCATGCGAGATAGTGATACCATTTCATGATTCGTGCCTCCAGTCTAAAGAGAAGTAGGACAGCAGATTGTCATTGTGAGGTATTTCCTGTCGAAGTCTGCCAGCCGGCATCCCTCATCTATTCGTCCCTGTTGCCATCTTATAGGCCGTTGCGGCCCCGGAAATCGGAGTCAAGGCATCCAGCAAAATGTTGTACGTCCCTTGTTCAGACAGTTCGTCGGCAACTTTCTTGATTAATGCCAGGGCGGCTTTCATCAGACTCGAACCAAGGCTTACGCGGGCAACACCCAGATCCTGCAGTTCATGGACAGAGAGGGGTGATCCTGCACCGATTGTTGGATTTGAGAGAATGTTGATTGGCGCATCGATTTCCTTCACCAAAGTCGAAATTGTTTCCTTCTCCCATACGGGTTGTACAAAAATGCAGTCTGCGCCGGCCTCGCGGTATTTATTGCCTCGCCTGACCGATTCGGTCAGCTTCTCCCCTGGCGAGCCCGACGAAGTATAGAATGAATCCGTCCTTGCATTGATGACCAAATGGAACCCCATGGATTCCGACAAGGCACGGATGGCTGAGATTCTTTCACAGAACTCCATCTCATCGATCAATATCGGATTCATATTGAGGCTATCTTCGATGTTTATTCCAACAATTCCTGTTGCGATGATCTTCTTCACGGAATTGATTATCTCATCCAGATTGTTTCCGTAGCCGGCCTCAACGTCTACGGTTACAGGAAGTTGCACTCCATTGACAATTCCCGTGACGGCTGCAATCATCTCCGACAGTTGAATGATTTGGCAGTCAGGATACCCTAACGAGGCAGCAATTCCCATGCTTGTTGTCGCGATTGCTTTATAGCCGCTCGCCTCGACGAGTTTGGAGCTTCCGACATCCCACGAGTTGAGCAGAACGAGGATTTCATTGTCGTGATGAAACTTCAGGAACCGTTCGGCTTTTTCCCTTTGAACACTTGACACCATGGCAGCCTCCTCTTCACATTGTGTACCGAATTTTCCTCCCGGACATCCTGTTCGTTCGTTTTGACTTCCCGCAGCTCGCCAACGTCACTTGTGCCCACTCAAACTGTACCACGCGAGACGATGATGTTTTTTCATGATTGAGTTTCAAGTTTAGAGTTTGAGATGTTTAATCCGGTTCTTCAGTTCACGACTCGAGCTCCGGCGGCAGCTTCACTTTGACGATCTTGAGCGCTAGCGGAAAACGATCTCTCTTTTTTTCGTCCTTCACCAGGTCGATCATCGATTGTTCTGAAAATATCATGAGGCGCTCTTTGGGGATCGTATCGAGCATGAGGAAATGAAGCGCATCGGACCTCGTTTTCTGCAGGTCGTCCTCGTTCTTCCTACCACCGGTCGTATACCCGGTGCATGTGGAGATAGTAGCCACAATCTCTCCATCCTCGGACACGGCATCGAAGTTGACCCGGGCCTTGCTTTGAAGTTCGAGCTTCTTCTCGTGAAACGATTGCTTGTATTTCTTCGGCAGATAGACTTCCCGGATCCAATTCACAGCATCGGCATGAGCGTGCTTCTCATCCATTCTTTGTCTCCTTGCTCCTTCATGTTTCGTTACAATCGAGGACCGGGGCCAATCTGTTGAACCTCGGCTCCTTCCTTCGATCTAGGTTCATGTCGTTCCGTCCATGCTTCTACGTTGCGCGCAATATACGCACGAATCCGATCAAGATCATTCCCATCGCGGACGATGTGTTCGTAGTAGTTGCGCTGCCAGACTCTTGTCCCGTATGTCCGCCGCAGCGTGTTAATTCGCTTTGTGGACGCTCCCTTGAAGCCCCGGACAATTGCTCCCAGTGTTGCCGAAGGAGAACGAAACGGCGTTGATTGATCTCTGTTTGATCTCGTCAGGGCGTATTGCAATACGCCCCGACGGGTAGCGCCGTTTCGTTCCCAATTGATGACAATGATCCCGTGCAGATGATCAGGCATGATGACATATTCATCCAATGAGACTTCAGGCCGAATGCTTGGAGCTCTCAGCCATTCATCCTCCACAATTTGACCGACAGCGTTGAGAAACATAGTTCCTTCACTGATCGATCCGAACAGCAACTCGCGATCTTGCGTTGTCAAGGTCACATAGTACATTCCTGCCGAGGCGTAGTCAAAGCCCCGCAACCGGATGGATCTACGATGATGAACAAGAGGATTGTATGGCAAGGCAAATTCCCGACTGTGCTCTCAAGAACATCAATCATCGGAAGAGGCACAACTAAATCTCGTTGGCAATTAGGTGTGGGGAAAAGCAAGGGTGGGGGCCCCGAAAATCCAGGGGTCCGGGAGATGTGCGATTGCTACAATTGTTGGATTCGAATCTGCTCTTTCCAGCGTTTACCCGCGGCTCGAGCTCTTTGCATAAGGATCTCTGAGTGACTTTGCTGAGGGAGGAGAAAGAAAGCAACGTTCGATGTTCGGGCAACCACGACATTCCTGGCGCCGAGTCGCTTTCGAAACTCGCCTGCGAGCCGCGCCAGAAATGTCTCCCGATTCTCGCGTATGAAGTGTTGATAAACAATAAGTGATGCGCCCTTCGACCAAACCGCTTTCACCTCATCCCAATACAGGTACTTCGAGGCTTCTTTACTGCGCTTGCCCACACTTTTCACCTCGAGCCCATTGTCGGGATCAAAGAAGACGAGCGTTCCCGGGCCGGCAAGCCGAGCCGTTTCCGACAGCCATGCCTCCCTTGCCTGCGCGCTTCCATCCAGCAAGACGTTGACATATTGAGCGGAGGGGATGAGTTCTGATTTGACAAGCGCGGCTACTTCCCGGTGAGAGCGGACAACAACTGACTTCCTGAGAAACTGAAACAGCTCAGGTTCCAGAAATTCCCATCGCTCAGGCTCTGACAGATAGGAGGTGAATCGTCCATCCGACCTGCCGTCGTTCGGCGTGAGCATCCATGACATGACCACATTCAGGGGATATCCTCCAAGCGCCCGTAGGATTCCATATTTGCGATAGTCGTTGATGTCGCCGAAGTATTGGTTCTTCATCAAGCGGTAATCTATGAGAGCTGAATCCGCGTTTTCACAAACCGTTCGGTGTCTTTGTCGACAAAGCACACATAACACCCCTTCATGCCTCTCGAGAGCAACACCCGGTAAGTATTTTTCACCAACTCGCCGAAATTGTCCTTTGATCTCCGTACCACGGAATCTTCAGAGTGTTCCGGATGACCCACCCAACGTTGTTTGTCGAGGTCATAGACAAGGTCTTCGCCCCAGATTACACCC
>DATJQB010000515.1:0-6864 GCA_035506075.1 Bacteroidota bacterium
ATTCGAGGCTATCCAGGTCGTGCACAAGGATGTCAAATCCCGAAACCATGGGGCCAACTGCGAACAGGCGCTGGGCGTTCCTCAGGTTGATATAGATATACGTTTCGTCATACTCGGCCATTCCCGTTTCGTACAATCCCCGGATCTCGAATTGCATGACACGTGTCTGGGAGAGTGAGACCGACGAACCTCCCAGCGACATCAAAAGGACTCGATCGCCGACCTTGACCTCGAGCTTCTGAGCCAACCTCTTCCCCAGGATGATCCCTTCCACGCCACGTTCCTTCTGGTCCAGATTGTAGGCTCCTTCGACCATCCGGTTTTTGGCAGCAGAGATATCGCTTTTCGGATCCACTCCCTTGATGAGAATACCGTCCGTGGCAAACGACGATCTGATCATCCCTTCCCGGGAAAGGAACGGGGCTATGTTCGTCACCTCGGGATACTCCGAAAGCACAATTTCAGTGGTTTTTGCAGGATTGGGAAGTAGTTGATTCTGAAAGCTTATGAGTTGCAGGTGGGCGGTGAAACTGATGACGTTTTGCTTGATCGTATGCTCGAATCCACCCAGAACAGAGAGTGTGATGATGAGGGCTGCCACTCCGAGAGTCACTCCGATGACAGCGATGACCGTGATGAATGAAATGAACCCCCGGTGTCGACGGGAACGAAGATAACGGAGCGCTATGAAGAGGGATATAGGCATCTGAGGGTATGCCGGCATCGTGCCGGCACGGGCCTATTTCTTGGTACTCCATTCAAGAAGATAGCTGCGGATGAACGCATCGATCTCACCGTCCATCACACCGTGCACGTCGCTGGTCTCCACTCCAGTCCGGTGATCTTTCACAAGCGTGTAAGGCTGGAAAGTGTACGATCGGATCTGGCTTCCCCACTCAATTCTCTTCTTCGAACTCTCGATCACACTCAGTCGGGCCTCCTCCTCCTCCCGCCTGATCTGGTAGAGGCGGGACTTCAACATCTTCATGGCGCGTTCACGGTTCTGGAACTGCGATCGCTCCTGCTGACAAGCGACAACGACGCCGCTCGGGACGTGCGTAATCCGGACGGCCGTCTCAACTTTGTTGACGTTCTGTCCCCCCTTGCCGCCGGCACGAAACGTATCGATCTTCAGATCCGCGGGATTGATCTCGATTTCAACATCGTCTTCGATCTCGGGATAGACGAAGACCGACGCAAACGAGGTATGGCGCCGCGCGTTTGCGTCAAAAGGAGAAATGCGCACAAGCCGGTGGACTCCGTTTTCAGCTTTGAGATATCCGTACGCGAATTGCCCAATGACTTCAACCGTTGCGCTCTTAATCCCGGCCCCTTCCCCTTCGAGCATATCGGCAAGACTGACTTTGAACCCGTTTCTCTCGCACCACCGCGTGTACATACGAAGGAGCATTTCAGCCCAATCCTGCGATTCGGTTCCGCCAGCCCCCGAGTGAATCGTGAGCAACGCGTTCTTCGGGTCGTCCACACCCCCGAGCATGTTCTTAAGCTCCAGCCGCTCGGTTTCCGCCTCGAGTTTTTTCAGGTCGGAAAGGATTTCCTCTTCCATCCCCTTCTCGCCGGACTCCTCGGCCAGCTCAATCAGCGTGCCGGTGTCTTCTGCGAGCGCATTGAGGCGATCCCATGACGTGACCCAATCCTTTTTCGAGCTGATCTCCTGGAGCACCTTCTGAGCAGTAATGTTGTCGTTCCAGAAATTCTGTTCGTGAGAGCGGGCTTGCAGCTTCTCGATCTCCGCTATCTTGCCATCGAGGTCAAAGATACCCCCTGAGCGAGGTGAGCCGCTTCTTCTGTTCTGACAGTTTGTCTTTTAGATCTTCAAACATGGTTGGTGTGTTGTTTGTTCTTCAGTTGTCGCCGCCGGCTGCGCATTATCGCAGGCTGAAACGACGTTAGACGATCTTGATGTGCAGCTCATCAAGTTGTTTTTTCTCAACGGTCGACGGGCAGTCGTCCATCAGCGAGGTTGCACTCGCCGTTTTCGGGAATGCGATCACGTCGCGAATCGATTTTTGGCCCGTCAGCAGCATCACCAGCCGATCTAATCCGTACGCAATGCCGCCATGCGGGGGCGCACCAAACTTGAACGCATCGAGCATGAATCCAAAGCGCAGCCTGGCTTCTTCCTCATTAATGCCGAGCAGCGAAAACATCTTGCTCTGAAGCTCCGTATCGGCAATTCGTATGCTCCCGCCGGCAACTTCGTTGCCATTGAGGACGAGGTCGTACGCACGCGCACGGGCTTTCCCGGGATCAGTCTCGAGCAGCGGGACATCCTCCGGCTTCGGCGACGTGAATGGATGGTGCACGGCAACGAATCGTTTTTCCTCTTCGCTGTACTCGAGCAGCGGGAAATCTGTCACCCAGAGAAAATTCCACTTGTCCGTCGGAATGAGTTTCAGCCTGTTCGCCATTTCCAGGCGCAGGAAGCCGAGGATGTTCAGGGCCTTCTGCCAGGGGCCGGAGATAAGCAGGATCAGGTCACCGGTCTTCGCACCGATCTTCTCAGCGATCGCCTTTACCTCATCCGGTTTCACAAACTTGTCAACCGAGGATTCAATCTTGTCCGCGTGACATTTGACGTAGACGAGTCCGCCTGCACCGAGGGATTTTGCGTAATCCGTCAGGCCGTCCAGTTGGTTCCTTGTGTAATCAGAGAGTCCGGGGATGGCAAATCCCGCGACAACGCCCCCCTTCTTCACGGTGTCACTGAAGACTCTGAATCCGCTTTCCGCAACAGCGCTTGAACAATCAGCGATTTCCAGGCCAAATCTCGTATCCGGTTTGTCGCTCCCGAATCGTTCCATCGCTTCTTTGTATGTCAGCCTTGTGAACGACGCAGGCAGAGTCACGCCGAGGATATCCTTCCACATTTCACGGATCAACCCCTCGGTCATCGTGAGCACATCATCCTCGTCGACGAAGGACATCTCGACATCGATCTGTGTAAACTCCATCTGCCGATCGGCGCGGAGGTCTTCATCACGGAAACACTTCACGATCTGGAAATACCTGTCGTAGCCTGCGACCATGAGAATTTGTTTGTAGGTCTGCGGAGATTGCGGCAGCGCATAGAATTTTCCCCTGTGGACGCGGCTCGGGACAAGGTAATCTCGTGCTCCTTCCGGAGTGCTTTTCATCAGGATGGGGGTTTCGATCTCGATGAATCCCTGGCTGTCGTAGTAGGACCTCGTGACCTGATAGACACGGTGGCGGAGCAGAAGGTTCTTCTGCATGACCGGACGCCGAAGATCGAGATAGCGGTAACGGAGCCGAAGGTCTTCATTCACTTCAATATTGTTCTCAATCGGAAATGGCGGAGTTTCCGATTTATTCAGGATGGCGAGCTCGGTTCCTGCGACATCGATTTCACCCGTTGCGATCTCCGGATTCGCGGTTCCGTCGGGGCGAAGTTCCACCTTGCCCGTAACGGAAATGACAAACTCCGATCTCAGGCTTTGTGCCAATTCATGCGCGGCGGAATTATGCTGCGGGGCAAAGACCACTTGCGTCACGCCGTAACGATCGCGCAAATCGATGAAGATGACTCCACCGAGATCTCTCCGCACATCCACCCAGCCGTTTAACGTCACAGTCTTCCCGATGTCAGATTTCCGTAATGCACCGCAGGTCATCGTACGTTTCTTGTATGTGCTCACCGTCTTGATCCTTTAGCCAGTTCTTCCAATAGAAACAAAAATGCGAGAAGCCGCGACCACGCAGACTTCTCGCATGTAGTACTCGTTCGTCAATTAAGGTGCTTCGTCACCTTGTCGGCAAGTGCCTGTTTCGGAACGGCCCCGACGATCTGGTCGACAACCCGGCCGTTCTTGAAGATGAGGAGCGTTGGGATGCTGCGAATGCCGAATTGCATCGATGTCTGCTGGTTCGAGTCAACATCAACCTTTCCAACCTTCAATTTCCCGTCAAAATCCTTCGCCAGTTGTTCAACGACGGGGGCGATCATCTTGCAAGGTCCGCACCACTCCGCCCAGAAATCGACAAGCACGGGGGTCGTTGAGTCGAGCACCTCTGATTTGAAATTGGCGTCAGTTACTTCGATTGGCTTCATCGATAGATCTTCCTTTCAGAAAATTAACCCTGCAACCGAACAGACGCGGGGCCCAGGAGTTTCTTTACCTGGTTGATGAACTGCGCGCTCGGTTCGATGTTCATATTCCTGAGTAAATATAACGAATTCCCCGATAATCCGCCACCCGCGACGTTGACGTAGCATGCGCACTTGCCGCGGTGCCGTTCCATGATCACCCTGAGCTGTTGGACAGTCTCTTCGTTGACTGCATCGATATTCAGAGAAAGTGCAACGCTCTTGGTGAACCGGGAACGAACGCTTTCCATCGGGATCACTTCATTCACAAGAATCTTCAGCAAATCCCCCGTCGTCTCCCCCTTCCCAATCACCATGACCATTGCATCCGGGGTCAGGATGCCGCTGTATTTCTGGAATGGATCAGAAAACACGATGCAGTCGGCCTTCCCTGTGAAGTCCTCCAGCGTCACGAACGCCATCGTGTTCCCCTTTTTGTCAATCTTCCGCTTGACACCTGCGACAATACCACACGCTCTGACAGTCGAGTTTGGTTTCAACCCGGAAGCACTCCCGAGTTTTGTATTTGCAAACGCATCAATTTCTTCCCTGTACTTGTCGAGCGGATGACCCGAGAGATAGAATCCAAGGACCGCCTTCTCGCGAGCGAGGATCTCAGGTTCCTTCCACGGCTCCACGTTCGGCAGCGTCGGGCGCACATCTATCTTTGCCGCACTCGTCTCGAAAAGGTTCGATTGCCCTCTCCCTGAATGCTCCTGTACGTTTTGGCCGTGGCTGACAGCCTTTTCTACGCTTTCAAACAGCTGTGCCCTGTTCACATGGAGTGAATCGAATGCACCCGCCTGGATCAGGCTCTCAAGCGTCTTCTTGTTCACCAGCCGAAGATCAACGCGCGCACAAAAATCAAAGATGTCCGAGAAGAATCCTTTTTCCATGCGCGTCTTGACGATCGTCTCGACGGCGCTGACGCCGACATTCTTGATGGCACTCAGCCCGAACCTGATCGCCTGCTGCTTCACGACAAACGAGACGTCTCCTTCGTTCACATCGGGAGGCAGAACCGGGATCCCTTGCTTTCTGCAATCGTCGGTGAGCACGACGATCTTGTCAGTATCCGAAACTTCACTCGTCATCGTGGCTGCCATGTACTCCGGCGCATAATGAGCCTTGAGATACGCGGTCTGATACGCGAGCACGGAATAGGCAACGCTGTGGGACTTGTTGAAGCCGTACGAAGCAAACTTCTCGATCAAATCGAAGATGTCGCCGGCGATCTTCCTGTCGATCGATTTCTTGACGGCCCCTTCAACAAACTCCTTCTTCTGCTTCGCCATGAGCTCTTTATCTTTCTTGCCCATGGCGCGGCGGAGCAAGTCCGCTTGTGCAAGACTCAACCCGCCGATCTCGCTCGCGATCTTGATGACCTGTTCCTGGTAGACGATGATGCCGTACGTTTCCTTGAGAATCGGCTCGAGCTTCGGATGGATGTATTCGATCCGTTTCTTCCCGTGCTTCCTGTCGATGAAATCGGGGATGTTCTCCATCGGACCCGGCCGATAGAGAGCGTTCATGGCAACGAGGTCGTGAATCGAAGTAGGTTTGAGTTTCCGGAGATAGTCCGTCATGCCGGAACTTTCAAACTGGAACACGGCCACCGTCTGACCGTTGCAGAACAAATCGAGCGTCTTCTGATCATCGACGGGGATTTCATCCAGGTCGATGTCGATGCCGTGATCCTTCTTGATGAGACTCAACGCGTTGTCGATGACGGTGAGGGTCCGCAGTCCAAGGAAATCCATCTTGAGGAGTCCCGCCTCCTCGAGATCCTTCATGTTGTACTGCGTCATCAGGTCTGTCTGCGGCGTCTTGTACATCGGCACGTAGTTACTGATCTCGCCGGGTGCGATGACAATGCCTGCCGCGTGCGTGGAAACATTCCGGTTCATTCCCTCGAGCACGAGCCCCGTATCGATCATGAGGCGGATTTTCTCGTCCCCCGTCTCGGAGATGGTCTTGAGCTCCGGCACCGATTCAAGCGCCTCGGCAAGAGGTGTGACCTTCCCAAGGACAACCGGGATGTGCTTCGTGAGTGGTTCGATTGTGCTCAGCGGTACCCCAAGCACACGACCGACATCCTTCAATACCGCCCGCGTTGAGAGAGTACCGAATGTGACAATCTGTGCGACCGAATTCTCGCCGTACTTCTGCTTGACGTAGTTGATCACCTGTTCGCGCTTGTCATCGGCGAAGTCGACGTCAATATCGGGCATGCTCACGCGATCGGGATTCAGGAAGCGTTCGAAGAGAAGATCGAAGTGAATGGGATCGACGTCGGTAATCCCGAGCGCATAGGAGACGATGCTTCCCGCTGCGCTGCCGCGACCGGGTCCAACCCTGACCCCCATCGAGCGCGCGGCATTGATGAAGTCCTGGACAATCAGGAAGTACCCGGCGTATCCCATATTCTTGATGACACTTAACTCGTGATCGAGCCGGGCAGTCAGCTCGGGCGTGACGGCAGGATAACGTTCCTCAATTCCTTTTCGAGCGAGTTTATCGAGATAGGCCTCAAGCGAATCGACTCCCTCATCCGGCGGGATGGGAAACTGCGGCATGTGGTTCTTTTTCAGCTCAATCGTGAGATTGCATTTTTCAGCAATCTCCATGGTCGAGGTGACTGCCTCAGGAAAATCCTTGAAGGCCCGGAGCATCTCCGCTGTGGATTTGAAATAGAGCTGATCGGTGCCGTAGCGAAGCGTCTGGTATTCAGGCGAGTA
>DATJQB010000516.1:0-5714 GCA_035506075.1 Bacteroidota bacterium
GACGAAGGTCTACGCCGGCCCGTTTACGATTCCTGATTCCGCCGGACCCATCGATCTCACGCTCACATCTCCGTTTCAGTACACCGGCAAAACCATGTACGTCGCTTTCGAATTCCAAAGTACGGGACCCTTCACGACTCAAAACGCCGTATTCGCGTCCAACATTACCCGGACTTCCACTGTCTGGACTGGATTTTCTTCGACGGCACTCCCGAACATCCTCAACGATGTTTCCGACTTCCGTCCCGTTCTTCGCTTTGGCTTTCCGATTCCTGCCGTTCAGTGGAGCGCTGTCGCCGCTGGAGTGCAACCGAATTTTATCGCTCTCGATATTGCAGACGACCTTTCAGCGTGGGCAGCTTCTCCGAGCGGCGCAGTCTCTCTGACGAACGATGGAGGGAAAACCTGGTCTCATGCCCCGGCCGTACCGGATTCTGTCCGGTTCATTCTCGGCTTGTCAGCCAACAGCGGTCTGGCCATCAGCGGCGCTGCAGCGGGACCAAGCAGGGTGTACACAGCCGCCAGCTCAGACAGTGTTTGGGGCAAAGTGACCGATCCCTCTCTCGCGATCCGGATCGACGCTGCCGGAAAAACTTCGAGCCAGAGCGTCTGGTGCCTCGGGGCCGGCGCCGGAGATACGCTCGTGCTGCTGAACTCCAATAGCGGAGGAAAATCGTGGACCCGCAGCGTGACCGGTATTGTGTTTGAGGCGGGGACGAAGATTGCGTCAACGTCAGCATGCAGAATCGGAAACGCTGTTTGGTTCGGCACGGAGGGAACGGGCGGTTCCTCCGGGCGAGTCTATCGCTCTTCCACCGGGCCAGCCGGACCGTGGCGATATTCCGCCACAGGAAGAGCCAATGTCCAGGCAATCGCATTCAGCGCTTCAGGCGGTACCGGAATCGTTTCACATGCCGGTTGCATTGACACGATCCGGAGATGCGTCGACGGTGGCGTGAACTGGTCTCCACTTGTGGTTCCGGGGCTCGGAGAGGTACGATCGCTGCAATATTATTCCGGCGGGATCGATGTCTGGGCGGCGACATCGACTGGGATATGGCGATCCTCGGATGACGGTCTTTCATGGCTGCGAACCTTCGCTTCAACCTCCGGAGCACAAAGCCTTTCAGTCGTCAGGTTCTTTGCGAACTATCAATCAGGGCTGGCAGTTGGTTCAGGCGGACAGATTCTACGGGGAGCTTGGGTCATCAATCCCGCATCCGATGTGTCCGATGCACCTGCTCAACCCTCCGGATTCTGGCTCGGCGCGAATTATCCCAACCCGTTCAATTCCAGCACGTGGATAGAATATTCAGTACCATGGCTGTCCCGCGTCTCTCTGAAAGTGATCGATCTTCTCGGTCGTGAGGTCGCGACGCTTGTCGCTGCGGAGGAAGGACCGGGGACGTTCAAGGTTCAGTGGAACGGCAACCGGAATGCGAGCGGGGTCTATTTTTGCAGGATGGCTGTCAGGCCATTGCCGGGTACCGCTTCGAGGGAGTACGTTCGGACGGAAAGGCTCATACTTCTAAAATAGTATCATGAAGAGAGGACGCAAGATCGTGCACATGGATCTACATCCAAAGAACAAAGAAATCCGCATTGCAGTGTCTCGGCGAAGATACCTGCTTCGTCTCGTCGTCATTATTGTGACTGCTCTTCTTCCAGCCACCCGTGCCGTTGCCCAGGTGAATCATGTCGTGATCAGCGAAGTCTACGGAGGAGGGGGGAACAGCGGCGCGACATGGAAGAATGATTTTGTCGAGCTCTATAATCCAACGAACCAACCGGTTGTGATGACAAACTGGTCAATCCAGTACGCGTCGGCAGCCGGATCGTTCGGCACAACGAATCTGCATGTCTTCTCTGGAGTGATACAGCCAAAAAGCTTTTTCCTCATCCAGGAATCGCAGGGGACGGGTGGAAGCAAGGATCTCCCGACGCCGGATGCAATCGGGACTCTCGCTCTTTCGAGCTCCCAGGGTAAAGTTGCACTTTCGTCAGGGACGGCTCCTGTCTCAGGACCGACTGACGCAAGTGTTGTGGATTTTGTTGGATATAGCACGGCCACGAATTCTTACGAAGGCTCCGGCCCTGCCCCGGCACTTACCAATACGACCAGCGCGGAGCGTAAGGCTTCTGCGACGTCGACGGACGTCACGCTGGGGCCTGGTGGCTCAGAAGAGAAAGCCGGGAACGGCTATGACACGAACAACAACGCGGCTGATTTCGTAGCGCAATCGAACATTAATCCTCAAAACAGTCTCAGTCCGAGAGAACCTCCTCCGGTCATCCAGGCAGGCATCGGCGTTGCCTCGATCACACCGCAAATCGTGAAGGCTGACACGGCGATGAGGATGACGATCGTTCTTCACGGAGTGTCGGATGGGATCCTGACCGGGCTTCGATTTGTGAAGCACGCTCTGCTCGATTGGACGCGAGCGACCATCAAAATCAGTGCTTCGAACGGCGTGCAGCCCGTCCTGCGCCAGACGAAGGATACAGTGATTGTCGGATCATTTTCGCTCACTGCATCGGACAGCCTGCTGGTTGGTATTTCCGGCCTCGCGGCGCCTGATACGACTGTGAAGCTGGCAATTCGCTTCGAGACGGCAGCCGGAAGTGATTCAACTGCGCCCGTCAATCCTCTCCCGTCGGTCACACTCTTCGGCAATCCTCGCGCGGTTGCAGTCGTCAAGGTCAATGACACGCAGGGAGTTCCGCTCAATCTCCAGAAGCCGGTCACGGTCCGGGGGATTGTAACGGTCGCCAAGGAATTTGGCGGACCGGCGTACATACAGGATGCTTCGGGGGGGCTCGCAGTGTTCGATCTGAACTTTGAGAACTCGGTCAGGATTGGCGACGAAGTTACTCTCACCGGGATCGTCACGCAGTTCAACGGTCTCACCGAACTCGCGAGTGTCACCCTCCACACAATCAACAGCAGCGGCAATGACGTCACTCCCGTCCCCGTGACGTGTGTACAGCTCACCCATGACGGGGCGAATGGAATTGAGTTCTACGAGGGGATGCTTGTCCAACTCAACCGCGTGACGGTACGTGATGCTTCTGGACTGCCGTTTTCGACCTGGGCTGTGAGCGGCTCCGGCGCAAACTTCTGGCTTCACGATAATACAGACAGCGTGCAGGTCCGCATCGACGGTGACGTGAGCAGCATCGCCAACGCTCCTGCTCCGGCCGGAGAATTTGATTTGGTCGGTGTGGTGGGGCAATTTGTTTCGTCAGCCCCGTTTGCCGGAGGCTACCAGGTGATGCCGCGCTTTGCATCCGACGTCCTCGCGAAAGGGCCGGTGATCACCTCGCAGCCGCTCGAGAGTTCTATCACATCGACGTCGTTTGACATTCAGTGGGAAACCGCCCGGGCGGGATCGAGCTTCGTGCGGTATGGCAGAACGAAGAATTACGAGATGGGGATCGTCGGGTCAGCCGCTGCGCTCACGACACATCGTGCTACTGTTGCGGGATTAACGCCGGCCGCGACATATCATGTGGTCGCGTTCTCTGTGAGCGGCCCGGACACGAGTTTCAGCGGTGACAGGGTCGTTGGGACCGCGTCACAGGGATCAACGGGACAGATCAACGTGTATTTCAACAAGTCGATCAATCCTTCCGTGGCGCGCGGTGATACTGCGAAAGGCAACGCGAACCTCACCGACTTGCTCATCAGGCGCATCAATGCCGCACGGAAATCGGTCGACTGCGCGGTTTACAGCTTCAGCGGTCAGGTGGGGCAATCGATCGCCGCGGCGCTGGTCCAGGCCTGGAACCGGGGCGTGAATGTCCGGTTCATCATCGAGCATGATAATATGTATGCCGGATCAGGCACTACGGTGAACCAGTACATCGTTCCGGCGGGCATTCCGTGGATCATGGATGATTTTGACGCCGTCAATGGCGGCGTCGGACTACAGCATAACAAGTTCTTTATCATTGATGCCCGCGGCACTCCGGACCAGTCGTGGGTTTGGACGGGCTCGTGGAATCCAACCGACCCCGGGACAAACGACGATCTTCAGAACTCCATCGAGATCCAGGACCAGGCGCTTGCAGGGGCGTACACGATCGAATTCAACGAGATGTGGGGGAGCGACTCGACGGTTGCGAATGCAGCGAATTCCAGGTTCGGTGCACACAAGCTTGACAATACGCCGCACATCTTCAACATCAACGGAACTCCTGTCGAACTGTATTTCAGTCCATCCGACAGGACGACGAGCCATATTCTCGGGACGCTTTCCAAGGCGCAGAATTCGATCAACGTCGCGATGCTGACGCTGACACGGTCGGATCTCGCGGGTGTCATGGTATCAAAAAAGACGGCGGGAATGAAGGTTCGCGCAATCCTCGACAACGGAACCGATACGGGATCGCAGTTTGCGTTCCTTCAATCCAGCAATGTCGATGTTCACCTCAAGCCGAACATCCCCGGCCTGTTCCATCATAAATACGCCGTGATCGATGGTGAGTTGAGCACTGCAGCGCAGTATGTCATCACCGGATCTCACAACTGGACAAGCACAGCCGAAACCTCGAACAACGAAAACACCCTCATCATCCAGAACAACCGCATTGCGAACCTGTATCTCCAGGAGTTCTCGGCCCGATATAAAGAGGTGCAGGGCGCTGACAACATCGTTGTCGGTGTCGCAGGGGAACGATCGCAGATTCCCGCCTCGACGGCGCTGATGCAGAACTACCCAAACCCGTTCAACCCGGAGACCACCCTTCGATTTGCGATCTCGGGCGCTTCATTCGTTACGCTCAAAATCTACGACGTGCTTGGCAGGGAAGTCGCTGCGATCGTTGACGGGGTACGCAATGCCGGGACGTATACGCTTGTGTGGAATGCTGCGGCGATGCCCAGCGGTGTTTACTTCTCGAGGCTTGAAGCGCGGCCGCTGGCGGCGGGGAAGGCCGGAGTGTATGTTGAAACAAAGCGGATGATTGTCATGAAGTAACGAATATCAATTTGATACATCGGAGCAGCGGAGCGGCGGCTGGAGCGCTTGATGGTATGGACTTTCTTGCTTTTCGTCGCGTGAAGTGGTATTTTCTGCCCTAGCACAAAGGGGGTGTTATGAAAAAAATCCTGATTGTTGACGACGAGGATTCATTCCGGAAGTCGTTGGCGAGCCAGCTCAAATTAAAGGGCTGGGCTGTTGCGGAAGCTGCCGACGGACTGGAAGGCGTCGACATGGCGGCGCGTCACAAGCCCGATGTCATTCTCAGTGACGTGAACATGGACAACATGAATGGATTCATGATGGTCGAGGAGCTGCAGCAGTATCCCGCAACCGCTTCGATTCCTGTCATCATGATGACAAGCGCCGCGTCTGCCGCCGGGGCCTGGAATTCTGATATTGCAGTTGAGTATCTCGAGAAACCTTTCACAATCGTAAAACTGCTCGAGGTGATCGGCAACATAGTGAAGAAGTGATTCTCCGCTATCCGCCGACCAGCCTCGCGTTCAGTTTTCTTCCCTGAATCTCTTCCACCGGATCAACTCCGCAGCGCAGCCTATTTCGTCAGTACCATTTTCCTGGTCTGAGAAACTGCGGCCGCGTGCTCTCCATCCGGACGTACCAAGAGCTGGTAGAAATAAATCCCGCTTGCCTGCTGCCCGGCATTCCATCGGACCGCATACGAACCCGGCTTCAGATTGTTGCTTACGAGTGTGGCTACGCGCCGTCCAA
>DATJQB010000517.1:0-4993 GCA_035506075.1 Bacteroidota bacterium
CCGGCTGCACTTTGCCGCCGGTGCACAAAAAGTCATGACGCTGCATGCGAAACCCACGTTGTTTCAGTCGCCGTCAGAGATTACAAAAAAACTCGCGGCGGCGGACTGGGGAAAGAACGAACTTGCACTCTACAGTGCCCATCCCCTGGGTACGTGCCGCATGGGGAGCGATGCGCGACGATCGGTTGTGGATGAACATTGTCAGTCACACGATCTCAAAGGTCTCTTTGTGATCGATGGGAGCGTCATTCCCTCATCGCTGGGTGTCAACCCGCAAGTGACAATCCTGGCGATCGCAGAAAAGAGCGCCGAATGGCTGGCAGAACATTTCGATCAGGTCACCGCTTCCTGAAAATCCGCGCCGTTTGACTTTCCCTGAATTTCTCCCAACATTTGCCCCTGGAAGCGCGGCAATCTTTGTCATAACAGCATCTGTCAATATCATCAGGTGACTATGACGTGAGAGGCGACCCGCAGATCGGCTGAGAAAGCAAGTCTGTGGGTTTTTTGTTTGTTCCTGCCGGAACGGGTGGATCTCTGCAGGAACGGAAAGGAGGCTGCGATGATCCTCAGGACGTTGGTTGATTTTCTGGATGCGCACCGCATCCGGTACGTGAACGTTACGCACTCGACGGCGTTCACAGCGCAGGATGTGGCCGAATCGGCACACATCCCCGGGCGTGAAATGGCGAAGACTGTCATTGTCTGGATGGACGGCTCGATGGCGATGGCAGTGCTGCCTGCATCGTCGATGATCGACTTCAATGCGCTGAAGTCCATCAGCGGTGCTTCCAGCGTTGAGCTTGCAAGCGAATCGGAATTCAGGGACAAGTTTCCAGAGTGCGAGGTGGGCGCCATGCCGCCGTTTGGAAACCTGTTCAACTGCCGCACCTTTGTTGATGCCCAGCTTGCTGAAGACCGCGAGATCTCGTTCAACGCCGGATCGCATCATGAGCTGGTCCGGCTGACGTACGCCGACTACAAGACGCTCGTTCAGCCGGTTGTCGGCACGTTCGCCCTGGCGAAAAAATAGGATGTTGTCTCCATGTTTCCACGATGTCAGACGATGCCAATGAGCATTGCCCGGAAAGGAACTGTGCATGCGACGCTGGATGGTGACGTACATATCGATTGCATTCATGGCGGCGTGTACCTGTGCAGCGCAACCACGCCCCTCGGTCCTTATTGCCTACTACAGCAAGGGGGGACACACGCGGGAAATGGCTGAAGCAGTGGCCCGCGGAGCTCAGTCGGTGCGTGGAGTCGTTGTCAGGCTGAAAAACGTTGCAGAGACAACCAACGAAGATCTCCTGGGAGCAGACGCCGTGATTGTCGGCAGCCCTGTGTACAACGCGAACGCAGCAGCCGAAGTGATCAGTTTCATCAACCGCTGGCCGTTTGAGGGATCACCGATGAAGGACAAGATCGGTGCCGTGTTCGTCACCGGCGGCGGCATCTCGGCTGGGGAAGAACTGACTCAGGTCAACATCCTTCACTCGATGTTGATCTTCGGTATGATTGTCGTGGGCGGACCCGAATGGACTGAACCGTTTGGCGCATCGGCGATCACGGGTGAAGCTCCGTTCGAACGATCCGAAGCCGGCGACGCCGTTGCTCCCGCGTTCCTTCGCAAGGGAGAAGCGCTTGGAAAACGTGTTGCCGACATCGCGATTCGTCTGTCGAAGAAATGATGAAGTGAACGGGGAGTTTCGGTGCGGATCATGGAACAACGCGCCCGCAGTTCCTGCAAACGCAGTACTTCTCAAAATGAGATGAAGCGAAAAGGCGCACTGGTCTTGACGATTCATCACGTGGACGCTCAAACCACAGACTGCCGCTTCTTGTCTCTTGCACTTACGGTCTCCTTGCGCTACTATTGAGACGTGGTGCTAAGCGACAAATGTCCCACGGAGCGGAGGACGTGATGAGTGAGCAGGCGAATACCGCATATGGAGTAACCGGCGTCAAGAAGTACTATTCGATCGGCGATACGATCACGAGCATGGGTGATCCCGCCGATGGCTTCTACATTCTGCTGACAGGTAAGATCGGAGTCTACAAGAAAGATTTTACGGTCGCAGAAGTCAACGTGCGCGGAACCATCTTTGGCGAGCTTGGATGCATCCTGAACATCCCGCGTACAGCCACCCTCCAGGCTTTGGAACCAACATCTGTCCTCTTTGTCAAGATGACAGTTGATGAGTTGGTCAACACGCATCCCGAGTTCGCGAAGAGACTTCTCGTTGATCTTGCGGACCGGCTGACCAGAACGACGGAATCCTGGTGGGCCGTAAGCGCTGAAACCGTGCTTCGATAGAACGATTCACCTGTTTGCACGCACTCCCCCTCACGCGCTCAATCTGATTGTTCATCGAATCCCTCGCAGCATGACGAACGGTCTGTCTATTCTGGAAGAAGAGCTCCGGGCCATGGAACGCAACAACGCGTTGGGCGCGAAGTTTCCGCCGAACTGTTTCGTCGAGATGCAGGCGCGGTTTGTTGACTACGAATCGCGCCGATCGCTGACGGTGTCGTTTCCAGTGCTCGAAGAAAGCCTGAACCCGCTCCGCACCATGCAGGGAGGGTTCATCGTCGCGGCCATGGACAATGTTTTCGGCCCGCTCAGCTACCTCGCTGCGCGGTGCCCGTGCATCACGCTGAACCTGAACACACAGTTTGTCCGGCCCATTGAAGCCGGCGACAACCTCACCATCCGCGCAACTGTTGTCTCGAGGAATGCCCAGGTTCTGCAAATGGCGGCGGAGGCGTTGAATTCCAGAACCAGGTTAATCGCAACGGCATCGGCCACAGCGACAATCGTCCGCACAGGAGCCCAGGCCGCAATTTGAAATCCCCCTCCCGAAATTCGCAAAAACAACGCACCTGAAGCGATTCCCTGCATCTCCCGGCCGTTGCCCCCCGGGCCGGACGTAAATTCCGACGTCGCTGCGCGTGGACTCGTCTCTTCCCGCACGTGTTCTGAAGAGATCGATCGTTCGTGCTGACGATGGACGATGATCTTCCTGTTCCATTCCTGGGAAGAGCGACGCGGTTCATCTCACCCCGCTCCAACCGGTACCTGGAACTCGACGCAATTTATTACTATGCTCTTCCAGTTTGTTCTGCAGTTAATGTGACTTTGTGCCAACGACGCATTCTCGCCAACCGATGATGAACGAGAAACAGGCGACGCTGATCGCATCCACGGCAGCCGCATTTCTTACGCCGCTCATGGCTTCCTCCGTCAACATCGCTCTTCCTTCCATCGGGCGGGAATTTGCAATGGATGCCCTCGCGCTCAGCTGGATCGCCACATCCGCAGTGCTCGCCGCCGCAATCTTCCTCGTTCCGTTCGGACGTCTTGCCGATATCTACGGCCGCCGGAAAATCTTCATCTGCGGTGTCTCAACCTTCACACTGTTCTCCTTCTGCAGCGGGATCGCGCCAAATGGCACCGTGCTGATCATTTCCCGTTCGTTTCAGGGACTCGGGGCATCGATGATTTTTGGCACTGGAGTCGCCATGCTGACATCGGCATATCCGCTCGCAGAGCGGGGACGGGTGCTTGGCCTTAATGTGGCCGCAACGTATGTGGGCTTATCGATGGGCCCATTTATCGGAGGTTTCCTCACGCAGCAGCTCGGCTGGCGTAGCCTGTTCTACATGAACGCACTCATCGGACTCGGCATCATTGCCCTGACGCTCCTTCGCTTGAAGACGGAGTGGAGGGAAGCGCAAGGTGAGCGATTCGATCTTGCCGGCTCGCTATTGTACATCGTGTCGCTCACGATGTTGATGATCGGGTTTTCGAAACTACCCGGTCTCGTCGGTGCCTGGACGCTCGCGGCAGGAATAACCGGGCTCGTGGCGTTCGTCCTCTGGCAGCGCAGGGTTCCCAAGCCGCTTCTGGATGTCACGCTGTTCGCACGCAACATTGTGTTCGCGTTTTCCAACGCCGCGGCTCTCATCAACTATAGCGCGACGTACGCGTTGACGTTCCTCATGAGTCTCTACCTGCAGTACATCAAGGAACTCGACCCCTTCGCCGCCGGCGTCATTCTGGTTGCCCAGCCGCTCATGATGGCAGTCTTTTCACCTCTTGCCGGCAGGCTTTCCGATTCGATCGAGCCGCGGATTGTCGCTTCGGCAGGCATGGCGATCATTTGCCTCGGCCTCGCGTTGTTTGCACTCGTTGGAACCGGGACGCCCATCGTTCTTATCGTGCTCTCTCTGCTCTTGCTCGGATTTGGTTTTGCACTCTTCTCTTCACCGAACACGAACGCTGTCATGAGCTCCGTGGAGAAACGACTCTACGGCGTAGCCTCCGCGACCCTCGGCACCATGCGTCTTACCGGACAGATGCTCAGCATGGGAATCGTCATGATGATCTTTGCCGTCACGATGGGCGATACACGGATCACGCCCGACTACTATCCTGCATTCCTCGTGAGCATGCACGTCGCGTTTGGAGTGTTCGCTGCACTGTGTTTACTCGGCGTGTTTGCTTCCCTTGCCCGCGGCCGGATGCGTGCCGAGCCCGGTCAATCCTAACCTCCGCATTGTTCAGGAATATGATGATGAAATACGTGCTTCGTACGACCGCATTGTTCTTGTTTCTTTCTCTCATTGCCGGGCTCTCCGCGGCCCAGTACGCAAAAGTCTCCAGCGGTTCGAAGATCATGATTTCGGCGCATCCGCTTGCAGCGAAGGCGGGTGTTGAAGTTTACAAGAAGGGAGGGAATGTCGTTGATGTTGCCGTCGCGGTGGCTTACGCCCTCGGCGTTGTCGAGCCGCATGGGTCCGGAATCGGCGGTGAAGGGATGATGATTATCTATGATGCCAGGGAGAAGAAAGCGACGATCGTCGATTTCAAGGGGGTCTCTCCGCAGAGCGCATCGAACGGGACACTCAATCTCGCGAAAGCGTCCGAGTGGGCCAGGTCGGCAAAAGGAGCGTCCGTTCCCGGTGCCGTTGCAGGGTTGGAACTTGCGCG
>DATJQB010000518.1:0-23186 GCA_035506075.1 Bacteroidota bacterium
AGTTTGGTCTTCAACAGTCTTCCGAACATGAATCCTCTCACTAATAGCTCAACTCGATAATAACCGCCCCTATCTTGTCCACTTCCTCTGGCGTCAGGAGTTACCTTCTGACGCTGAACGGCCGATTTTCGCTAGCGATCACCGAAATATCAGGTGAGCAGTCCTGACAGCGGTTGTATTCCAGAATACCCCCCGTCCCTCCAATTTGTTGTGGATCCCTTCCGGCTGATGCAAATTGAGCAGGGAGCGCTCAATTTGAGCGGCCAGAGTTCGCCGATCTTCGCAATCCTTCCCTTTTCAAACATTCAAAGCGGGTACGAGCTTTGCGACGCATGAACGAGCAACGCGCAGCGTTCAGCTCACTTCTTTGCACACTCGTCTCGGGATCAAATCCACTTGCGACGCACGAAGACAACATGCTCCGATCTCGTGAAATGTTCTTTACTTCTGGAAAGGGAACATCGCCATGAAACATGGATACTTCTTCCTGGTACTCGCGGCAGTTATACTCATCATGATGTGTCCGGCTTCTCTCCTTGCTCAAATACGACCGCCGATCAATCCCATCATTCCTCATAAACGTCCTGCGCTCGCCTCTCTCCAGTCAACTTCGGGGAATCCGATGAGATACCGAATTTCCGGGAAGAGAGCATCGCAATACACAAAGGAAGACTGGGGGAAGGTCATTGATTCGACATGGGGACCGGGGCAAACGGCAGCTGCACAGCTCAATGTCTTCGACACATTCTGGAGTACCATTGACAAGCAATGGGCTGGATTCCCCAACCTCGCACTCAACTGGGATTCGATGCGTACTGTCTACCGGCCCCAGATCGGCACCGGGCTCAGTCGCGGACGGTTCTATGCACTGATGTCTCGGATGTCGATGGCGCTCCTAGAGCAGCATACATTCATCACTGACGACACTGTTGAATCGGTCTTTGGGTCATCAACACTGCAGTATAGAAGCGGAGTCCCGCTTCTGATCATCGGGACAGGATCGTTGGATCTACTCGGAGCCGCCGTCACCCCAATGCCTGATAGCAGCGGCCTGGTTTACCGCGTGGCCCCGGGGAACCCGCTGGGTCTCGCACCCGGAGATATTGTTCTAGGGTACGAAGGCATCCCTTGGAAGCAACTTTATAAGCAGCTGATCGACAATGGTGTGCCGGTAAGCCGGTCGTGGTCGTCGCCGGGAACGACTCCGGAATCGAGAATCCACGACGTCCTCTGTGCCGTGGGCTCAAATTGGGGAATGTTTGACACGATCGACATTGTCAAGTACTCGACGGGTGACACTCTCCATCTTCCGACATCTCGACTCGCCGGTTACACACCTTCTCTGTGGGCAACCGATCAGGTCTCGATCGCCGGAGTACTTTTGCCGGAAGGTTCCGATGGGAATTCCAAAGCGGTGTCATGGGGCGTCATTCAGGGTACAAACATCGGGTATGTATACGCTTGGGACTGGTGGACTCCGAGCACCCCTCAGCTCTTTCATGACGCCATCAATGATCTCCGCAACAACAAGAAAGTGGACGCACTCGTGATTGATTTCAGGATGAATTGGGGAGGAGATCCCGCCAACGCTGGCGGAGGACTATCACAGCTCTTCAGTGTTGATCCCGGGTTCAGTATGACTCTGGCTACGCGAAAGGCCGTCGATGATCACATGAGTTTCTCTTTCGGTCCGGATCCCATTCCGCTTGGTTCTACCACGTATGCCTTCGATCGCCCGATCGCTGTGCTCATCGGTCCGGCATGTTTGTCGGCAGGGGACTTTGTGTCTTTCTTTATGCGTTCCCATCCGATGGTGCGTTTCTTTGGCAAACCAACGAACGGTGCCTTCGTTGGATCGACATGGGCAAGTGGTACAATGACTGGAGGGTGGGAGTATCAAATCCCAACAAGCTACGATTACTCCAATGTGTTTGGAGGAGGGTACCTCGCGCACAAGGGGGTTCAACCGGACGAAGAGGTGTGGCTGACGCGGGCAGGGGTGGCGAAGGGGGAGGATGATGTGGTCAAACACGCTCTCAACTGGATCGCCGGTCTCAGCTACGCCCACAACCTGAAGATTCCATCCTACCTCCGCGTGAATGTTGATACCGTCAAGGTTACCGCGCTCGTTGAGAATCCCCAAAAGCACTCGTTGTCGGTCTGGGCCATCATTACAGATTCAAAAGGAATGGTCACCGACAGTATCGCCATGGCAGATGACGGAAAGCACAACGATGGTCTGGCCTCAGACGGCACGTGGGGTGCATTTGCCAAACCGCGCACGTCATCAGATCGGTTCTTTGTGACCATTCAGACGAACGACATTACACAAGGCACCTATCGAAGGACGCCGAGCACCGCCGCTTCCTTCGGCGCGATGTTTGATCGCGGGATCCTGGTGGTAAACGGGGTGAGTTGGACCTCATACGGAAGTGAAATAAGCAGCGCATGTTTGGACAAAGCCTTCTTCGGATCCTACCAGGTGACATTTTGGGATTGCTCCGGGACTGTGCCGTCTGGTGGCTACCCTTCCACGCTTCCAGCGCCCATTGGAACTGGTCCAATCCCGGCTGATGTCCTCGGAAGGTTCTCCACGGTCATCTGGCTTGGTAATAACTATCCTCTCTATCCTGTGGAAGCGGATTTGACTTCATGGCTCGGCACACCCATTCCTTCCTATTTGGAAGCTGGTGGAAATGTAATATTGCTGGCAAGGATGGGATCGAGTTTCCTCAATTGGTCATTGAGCAACTACCTGGGGATCACCTGGGCGGAAACAAACACAACAATCAACGCCACAACGCCGATGTATGCGGGATTGACCGCGTTGCGTCTGCTCGGCGCTCAATCGACCGACGATGTCTTTCAGACTTCGCTCACGAACGGCGAATGCACATTGTTGTTCACAGCGACAGGATCGTTTTCAGGCACGCGGGGAATGGGAGTGTGGAGAAAGCCAGCTTCCGGAGGGGCACTCAAAAGTTCGGGGGGCAACTTTGTTTTTATTTCCGGCAGGAATTATCGTTGGAATCACGCAGATCTGCTGGCGAATATGCAGTTCTTCCTGAACAAATTCATGGGAGAGCAGACGACTGGAGTGGAGCTTGCCTCTGGTGCTCCCCTCATCTACAACTTATCTCAGAATTATCCCAATCCGTTCAATCCGACGACAGCTATTAGCTATCAGCTAACAGCTAAGAGCTTCGTGACACTCAAGGTATACGACATTCTTGGCAGACAGATCTCGACGCTCGTGAATGAGGTGCGCGCGCCCGGCAGCCATATTGTTCGATTCGATGCCTCAACGCTCTCGAGCGGGGTGTATTTCTATAAGCTCGAAGCCGGTGACTTTACACAGACTCGGAAGATGGTGCTGATCAGGTAGGAGTCACAAAAGTGAGCGCCGATTTCTAGCCCAGACAAACGGATCTTAACATTTCAAAGGGAGCCGTTATGAAAACAATCAGGATCGCTTCAATTGCATCCCTTGCAGTTCTGATCTTCGGCCTCAACGAGTCCTTCTCACAACCGGGATGGTCGAGCCAGAAGAGCGGCACTACGCAATCCCTGTACGACGTGGCGTTCAAAGACGTCAACACAGGTACAGTAGTTGGATGGTCCAACACAATCTTGCGTACAGTCAACGGTGGTGCAGCATGGACTGCGCAACAAGCCGGCGGTAATTTGCTCGGAGTTTCTTTCGCCAACTCGACGACAGGATTTGCTGTCGGGAAGGCAGCTACGATTCTCCACACTACTGATGGTGGTGCTACTTGGGTGCGGCAGAGTAGTGGCTTGCCAGCAACATCCGATGTAGATAGGGTGTTTTGCATAGATGCCAATACTGCAGTAGCGGCTGCAACGGGATATATCCTTCGCACAAGCGATGGAGGAGCCACCTGGGCCAAGGTGCAGGCTGCGAACGATCTCCAATCGATCCATTTCGTGAACGGCACCGTGGGGATGGCAACCACGTTGGGCGGACGGATCTGGAAAACTACGAACGGGGGCGTCACCTGGACGTACGTCTCTCCCACATTCGATGCGTTGTTCAATGTGTGCGTCTGCAATGCCAGCGTCGCAACGGCCGTAGGTGGAGGCGGGACGATCATGCGAACGACCGACGGAGGCACAACATGGTCGCACCAAACTAGTGGGATATACAGTGATCTTTGGGCGGTCTGCTTTTCCAGCCCCTCGGTGGGGGTCGCGGTTGGAGTCGAGGGAACGATTATCCGCACGACGGATGGAGGTAATTCCTGGACGACCCTGATGAATGGAAAATCGTATACCCTCTGGTCAGTCTGCTTCATTGACCAGAGCACGGGGTTTGCAGTTGGCGATGGGGGCACGATACTAAAAACCACATCCGGCGGCGTCACCTGGGCAGAGGAGAGTGGCACCGCAGGCTTTCCGTTGCAGTTCTCGCTCGGGCAGAACTATCCCAACCCGTTCAATCCGAGTACGACAATTTCTTTCACCCTTCCGTCACATTCATTTGTATCGTTGAGAGTCTTCGATGCTCTTGGAAGGGAAGTAACGGCGCTCGTTTCCCAGGAGATGACGGCGGGGAGCCACTCGATGACATGGGATGCATCATTCGTCCCGAGTGGTCTCTATTTCTATCGATTGCAGGCTGGAGAAATCGTTAGGACGAAGAAGATGATCTTGCTTAAATAAGATCGATCCGTCGGTGAATCGCCCTCTTCCCGGTTCCCGATCCTTGAAATTCAGGCAATGTCTCTGTAGGTTGACGCATATCGGACACTGCATGAATCTGCGCTCAACCTACATACGTTTCAAATCCTTCCTCCCCGATCCTCTCCGAGAGGCTCTCAGTGCTGTCAACCAGCGTTTGTTTGCACGCCAGAGGCTTTCCCGGAAATACGGAAGCTGGTTCGACGTTGACTGGAGAAAGAAATACAGGACACTGTCTGACACGGAATGGAAGGCGGCATACGATGCTGCGTGGAGAAACAGGAACAATGACTGTGTGGAAGAGACCGACGCTGAACTGATCCTCGGGGCACTGGACCGGAAAGGATCGGTCGCCGAAATTGGCGCAGGCATCGGGACGCTGGCGCTCCGACTCGCGCGCGAAGGTTTTGATGTGACCGGAGTGGATGTCAGTGTGGAGGCGCTCAAACGTGCCAGGGAACGATCGGACATGGAGGGGCTCCCGGTAGCATGGAGGGAAGGATTTGCCGAGTCACTTCCGTTCGCGGACAAATCGTTCGACTATGTTACATGCTGCCATACACTCGAGCATGTGAGAGATCTCGGGAAAGCGACGTCGGAGCTCAAGAGGGTCGCTCGAAAGAAGATTGTGATCCTGACGCCGAAACAGAAGTTCAGGCTCTACGCCGAAAATTACCACACCCAGTTTTTCGAGACCCCGGACCAGCTCTCCAGCGCCTTTGGTCTGAAGAGATTTGAATGCCGCGAGATCGACTGCATTGACCACAAGAACGAGTTTCAGGGAAAAGCGTTCTTCTATGTGGGATCGCTAGAAACATAGAACGTTGTAAGCGCGGATGTGAGGGAGATTGCCAAGGGTGTGCTTCGATAACTGCCACCGTGTGCGCCATTCCTGTTCAGAATAACACGCTTTCACTCCGCCGCAGTGTATACTCATGACTAATCATGTGCCCCTTGGCCGGTCAACGCGCAACATCGCTGAAGCTGTCCGCACCCCTGGCAGAAGAAGTTCGCTGTCATGCTGCAAGCGAAAAGGCTGGCCCACTTCCTACACCCACGCAGCAACCTCCTGAAGATCGTGGATGACCTCGTTGAGGAAGTGCGGATCGTTTGGAAGCACTCGTACGAGAACACCATCATCCCGGTTCCCGACTTTCAAGCCCGTTTTGGATCGCGCATCGCAGTGGTTGGCGGACATAATAACGACATCCTCGGGGCTTCATCTGCGGAAGAGTCCGGCTGAATACACAGATGCTTCCCCAGCAATGCGGTGACATGGGGCGGTGCGCCTTCGGGTCGGGTAACTCAGTTCTGAGTCATATTCCGGTCGACAACTATCCGGCGATGGTTGACGAGGCGCTCGAATTGAGCCTCGCGCGTTCGGGGACAACGGGTTGACTTTTGCCGGCGTCAAGACTACCTTGAAGTGTCGTCGGTGTCATAACTTGAACTTAAATGAGGATGAGACGTGAGAGGCTATTCGATCGCGAGTCTGGTTGTGCTTCTGTTGCTTGCCCTGACAATTCCTGCCTGCCAAAGCCCGGTGTCATCGACGTCGGACTATGTTGACGCATATCTTCATGTTCGTGCGAGCTGGTCGCCGGACGGAAAGACAATTGCATTTACATCCGCTGTCCAGAACGCGACAGGGATTTACGTGATGGACACGTTGGGAGGAAACATCCGGCAGGTCATCGCCGGCACCGGTGTTGGTGCGAACTGGTCCCCCGACGGGAAATGGATCGCGTTCTCACAAGACGGCATACTCTACAAGATCAAGCCGACCGGGGATAGTCTCACAAAGCTGACAGATGTCGCGAATGCGATTCGGCCTGCATGGTCCCCTGACGGCTCGAAGATCGCGTTCGTCCAGACTTCGCCCGGGTTCGGCATTTGGGTTTATGACGTCGTCAAGGGCACCGCTACGATGATGCTGACATACGGCGACTTCCCGACGTGGAACCGGCAAACAAAGGAACTCGTCATCCTGAACGCACAGTTCGATCAGTCGAGTGGGTACGTTTATTACTCTTTTATCGCGGTTGATTCGGCTTTCGCGACGACTCGTTCGCTGGGAGCATTTACGACGATTGCTGATATCGGATTCTCGCCGATCAATCCGGCGGGCAACAAGATTGCGTTCGGCGTCAAGAGCCCCACGGACTACGCCGAGGTCTGGATCTTCGATCTCGTCGCGCGGACGATCACTCAGATTACAACGGACGGAGGCGACTATCCTTCGTGGAGCCCCGACGGCACGAGGATCATTTACACTCGTACTCAACCAGGCGATGGCGGTCTTTGGATCATGGGTTCCGATGGCAGCAACAAACGAAGGGTCACGAAGCCGTGACCTGATCGGCCAGCAACACGCCGCTTCTTCCTCTTCCCAGAACAATCGATCGACGAACGTGTGTGAGGCCATGCGAATTCACACCCGGTCGGCACCGGCAGGAGTCGCTTGTTCACTCTGACGTTCCACATGCGGACACAGGCTTTCTGGTTCATTGCCCTTGCCATCACGGTTGCGGGTTGTGCGAAGTCACATCAGACGCCCGATCCTGCATCAGACCAAATCCGCAGCACTCTTGACTTCTCCGGTCATTCCTCCTCTCCTCGGCTCGGATCCGATTCTGTCTATTCTCCTTCGTTAGTCCGGACGTTCTATGCATCGCGTGATTGGAAAGCTGGATGGTCGTCAGCACATGAAGTGCTTGCCAGCGCCGACTCATTGATCGGAATCCTCCGTACCGCCGATCGGGAAGGGTTCAGGCCGTCGGACTACCACCTGGTTGCGATCGATTCAACGCTCTCCAGAATCAGGCAGAAGACGGGGCTTGATCCTGTGCGCAGGGCTGAGCTGGACATTCTTCTCACCGACGCATTCCTGTTGTATGCAGCCCATTGCAACGAAGGATGTATCGACAAGGACTCGCTTGTCCGCAGATGGACCGCTGCCTCAACAAAGTTTCCGTACGATTCACTCCTTGCGCGTGCTCTCGAAACCCATGCGATTTCTTCGGCGATCCGGCAGCTGCTGCCTCATCACCATTACTATTCTGACCTTCGTGGGCTTCTTGCTTCGTACAGATCTCCCGGCAAGCGGGCAGGTTGGGGGAGTGTACCGTTCGGCACGCCGATGAAAGGGGGAGATGTCGGGAGTCGCGTGTTTGCACTGAAAAGTCGCATGCGTGCTTCGGGCGATCTCATCTCGAGGAGCGGCGCAAGCGGGGATGAGTATGATTCAACGCTCGTGGATGCGGTGAGGGCGTTTCAGAAACGTCACGGGCTCGATCCCACAGGCATCGCTGACAGCGCGACCATCGCTGTCGCAAATGTCTCCATGGAGCGCCGCATTGAACAGGTAAAAGTAAACCTCGAGCGATGGCGCTGGATGCCTCATGATCTCGGCAAACGTTTCGTGTTGATCAATATCCCGGATTTCCAGCTCACCGTGTTTGAAGGCCAGAAGCCGGTGCTGACGATGAAAGTGGTTCTGGGACTTGCGACCTGGCAAACGCCGGTCTTCAGCTCCGAGCTCACGCAGGTGTTGCTCAATGCCCATTGGTTCGCGCCCGACGACATCGTGGAGAAAGAGCTCATCAACTACATGAAAGCGGACACGAACTACCTGAAGTCGAACAACATGTCGCTCTGGCGCGAAGTGCATGATTCGCTGGTTCAGGTCGATCCACATACCGTTGACTGGGCGTCGATGAATGACAAGACAATCGACTTTCACCTTCGGCAGGATCCGGGGCCCCAGAACATCATGGGTCAGATCAAATTCCTCATACCAAACCGGTTCAACATCTACCTGCACGACACACCGTACCGGGACGACTTCACAAAGACCGTTCGTATGTTCAGCCACGGGTGCATTCGACTCGAAAAGCCGGCAGAGTTGGCCGAATACGTGCTGTCTGAATTCCCCGACTGGACGAGGGAGAGGATAGATACCCTGATTGCAAGGACAACCGAGCAGACGCTTTTGATGAAACGCCCCATCCCCGTTCACGTCGTCTACATGTCAGCCTGGAAAGATGAGGACGGCGCGACACAATACCGCTCTGACTTCTACGGCCTCGACGCCCGCCTGAGGCTCGCTCTGGCAAAGGAACCATGAATATGAAGATTACTTTACCTGCCTGAGACCGCGACATCAAAGTACCTCATCCCTCGCTGCCGGGGATTCCCTCCTGGCAAATCGGCACAAGTCAGCCGTTCTCGAAAATGACACGAAAATCGGACAGGAATCGGACAGAACCTAACTCAAGAGATTTCAAAGAGTAATGGCAATCTCAGCATCCGCTTCTGCCCGACGGCATTGACTTTCGTGAGGTGTTCGTATAGCTTTGTTCCCGTGTTTCAGCGCCTGTCCCACTCGCACGAGGACAAGCTCATGATGAACGAACCTCTCATACAATCCTCCAATCGCTCCGAGCGCGGAGATCTCAATGTCCCCAGCGGACATTTCTCCGTCCAGTCTCACTGGCATCTACTCGCATTTCGAACCAAGGCCGGCGATTAGGATGCCGGCGTGCCGGGGAAGTTCTCCCCGGATTATCGCGCCGCATCAATCGCTGAACAGTACCCGTATACCCGCGCAACGTGCTGCGGGTGCCGCGCACCATATCAATCACGAATTCCAACGAAAACGGAGACTACCATGACCACGCTTCTCTGGTTGCTTGCAATGATCGTCGCTGCATTTGTTCTTCTCGTTGTGCTCCCATCGATCAGGCTCGTCGGACCGACCGAAATAGGCCTGCCGATGAAGAGGTTCTCGACGAAGAAACTCGCGGAGGACAACCCGATCGCGTTCAACGGCGAGCCGGGGTACCAGGCGAGGCTTCTGATGCCGGGGCTGCGATTCAAGCTCAATCTTCTTTACAAAGTCAAAACATATCCGTGGGTGCAGGTGCCTGCGGGGGAAATTGGAGTTGTCATTTCCCAGGTTGGCAGTCCGCTGCCGATCGGTGCAAAGTCGGCAGTGTATAAGAAAGAGTTCGGCAACTTCACCGATCTCGAGAAGTTTGTCAAGAATGGAGGGCAGAAGGGAGTTCAGCGCCCGGTACTTTCACCGGGAACACTCGCACCAATCCATCCTGTGGCATTTCTCGTCATCACGAAGAGGCAGCTCTACGGAATTCCCGTTGATCCCGAGATCAGGGAAAAGATGTCCCGCGATGGTGTGCTGAGGCCGGAGTCGTTTGGATTGACGGCGCAGCAGCTTGAACTTGTCCGGATCGGGCCCGAAGAAGTCGAAGGCGGCCATGTGGTCGACAAGATCGGCATTGTTACTACCTATGAGGGTGAGCCGCTGCCGTCAGGACATATTGCGAGCCGTATTGGGAGTTTTGATGACGTCGAGCAGCTCGAGATAAAACCTGAAGTGACCGACGCGGAGATGATTGAGGCGCTGCTGGGCAGCAAGAACACGGTCCACAACAACTACCAGGATTTCCAGGCCTTCCTGGAGAACGGCGGCAAGATCGGTTTGCAGCACGATCCGCTCCTCTACGGTGCGTATACCCTGAACCCATTCCTTGTCCGCGTGGAGATGGTGCCGATGCTGGTTGTCAAGCAGGGCGAAGTTGCGGTGATCAAGTCGTATGTTGGACTGGCGACGAAGGATATGTCCGGCGAAGCGTTCAAGTTCGGGTCGCTCGTCCGGCCGGGGCATCGCGGAATCTGGCAGGAGCCTCTGCGGACCGGCAAGTACCCGATCAATCCGCGCTGCTACGAGGCTGAGATTGTCCCGACAGCGATCCTCACCCTGAACTGGGCGGAAGCCGTATCGGCTGCGCACAATCTCGATCGGAACCTCCAGCAGATCGTCGCGAAGAGCAGGGAGGGATTTGTCTTCAAGATCGATCTGCAGGTGCAAATCCACGTTCCCGACAAGAAGGCGCCGCGGGTGATCTCGATGGTCGGGACGATGTTCAACCTTGTCAACGAAGTCTTGCAGGCGGCAGTCGGCAACCACTTCCGCGACAAGCTGCAGAGCATGAAGGCCGTGCAGTTTATTGAGGAACGTCAGCGCGTGCAGAAGGAAGCGTTCGAGCACATTGAGTCGCAATTGCGTCAGTACGAAGTCGAAACGAGGGGGGCCTACATCCAGGATGTGATCCTTCCGCAGGACATCGTCACGGTGCTGACCCAGCGCGAAATCGCGGCTCAGCAGATCGAGACGTTTCAGAAGCAGAAATCTGCACAGGACCAGCGCATTGAGATGGAGAAGTCGAAGGGTGTCGCTGACAAGCAGGCAGACCTGGCTTCATCCGAGGTCAATGTGAAGATCCAGGAGAACAAGACGTCGGCAAGGAAGATAGAGGCGGATGGTGAGGCCACCTACACGCAGATGACAGGACAGGCGAAGGGGGCCGAGGTTCGAGCTGTTGGAATGGCGAAAGCCGAAGCCTATGAACGGCAGGTGGAAGCGCTCGGCAAGGATGCGACCGCGTTCGTGAACTCAATCACGGCGCTGGCGGACAAAGGCATCAAGATTGTCCCGGATATTCTTGTCGGCGGCGGTGGTCAGCAGTCGTCGCTCGTGGATGCGCTGCTCGCGATGGTGATGAAGGGGGGAGTCAAAGGATTGACTCCAGGTGACCAGAAAAGTTAGTACATTCAGCCTCGGGTAATCGGGCGGGTCAGTGCCCGCCTGATTGCCACGCCATGGATCAACAGAAAGGACATTACATGACACACCGCAGTTTGTCGCTACTTCTTCTTGCCGTGTTGCTCTTCGTGTGTGCGACGGGCACATGGGCTCAGGACAAAGAGGAATGGTCCTACAATGCTGTCAATTCGTATCGCATCACTCCAAACATAGTGTATTCAACCGCGAACGGGTACGACTGCAAGCTGGATCTCTATGCTCGTGCCGGATCCGCAACGCCGCTGCCTGTTGTGCTCTACATTCACGGAGGAGGATGGGTTGGAGGAACGAAGGAGACAGCGCTCATGAATCTCCTTCCGTATTTCGAGCTCGGCATCCATGTCATCAACGTCGAGTACCGCCTGGCGCGGGTCTCCTTGGCACCGGCTGCGGTCCAGGATTGCCGTCTTGCACTTCGGTGGGTCTTCAAGAACGCAAAACAGTACGGCTTCGACACGACAAAAGTCATTGTCACCGGGGGATCTGCGGGTGGACACCTGGCACTGACGACCGGAATGCTTGACGCATCGTACGGATTCGACTATCCGACGGACTGGGACTACGCTGGCGTCGAGCCAAAGGTTGCCGCGATCATCAATTGGTTCGGCATCACGGATGTCAAGGAGCTTCTTGCAGGACCCAACAAGCAGGACTACGCGGTCGACTGGCTCGCGAATCTTCCGAACAAGGAAGCTGTGGCGAGCAGTGTCTCGCCGATCAACATGGTCCGCAAAGGTCTGCCGCCAATTTTCACGGTGCATGGAGACAAAGATCAACTCGTCCCCTACACGCAGGCGGTCCGACTTCACGAAGCGCTGACGAAAGCCGGCGTGCCGAACCAGATGATCACAATCCCCGGGGGGAAACACGGCGGCTTCAACAAAGCCGAAATGAAAATGATCTACGCAGCGATCGTTGATTTCCTGAAGAAGAACAAAGTGCTCGACTGACGAACCTTTCTGCGACGAGAGTGCTTGGCGGCATCGACGAACAGCTCGATGCCGCTTTTTTGTTTTGTTTCGCACGGTTCGTATCCCGAATGTCTTTCAAGTGCAACAAAGCCGCTGTTCCCTCGTTAGCATATCAACGGGAAAAGGCTTACATTTTCGTCGAAGACCAACCTCAGGGACCCGAATGCTGACGCGATTCTGCACACCGATCATTGCCTTCTTGTTCCTTCCGCTCCTTGCGTTTTCCCAGGGGACTGATGTCCGCGGCGTCGTGACTGACAGCACGACAGGCGAGAGAATTCCCTTTGCGAACGTGATTCTGCCGGGCATGAACCGCGGTGCCAGTACGAACCTCCAGGGTTTCTTCCTGATCGCGAATGCTCCCCAGGGCCGCTACCAGATCAAGGCAAGTTCGATTGGTTACGAAACGCGGACCGTGACAGTCGATGTGTTTGGACCGCAGGCGGTTGTGGTCAATTTCCAGCTCGCGTCGAAGCCGGTTGAGTTCTCCGAGGTCATGGTGACCGATGTCGCGAAACGGGAGCTCACAGAGATCCACACGAGCGTTCACGTCATGGAAGAGCGCGACATTCGGGCTGTTCCCACCGCGGCGATGGAAGACATCTTCCGGTCCATCCGCATCCTCCCCGGTATCGTTTCGACAAGCGATGTCAATTCGCAATTCTATGTCAGGGGAGGCGCCGGGGATCAGAACCTGATCCTTCTGGACGGAATGAAGGTCTACAATCCGTTTCATGCATTCGGCATCTTCAGCGTGTTCGATCCCGACATCATCAAGACGACCGAGGTCTATACCGGTGCATTCCCGCCGGAATTCGGCGGCCGATTGTCGTCCGTTGTCAATATGACGACCCGGGACGGCGGCTCCAAGGCATTCGACGCGAAGGCAAATATCAACTTCCTTTCGTCTAAAGTGGAGATTGAAGGCCCCGCGATGACGGGGCTGACGTATCTGTTCAGCGGAAGAAAATCCCTCTTCTCAGATACGTTCCGAAAGTTTGTGAACAAGGATCTTCCTCTGTCGTTCTATGACGCCTTCCTCAAGGCCACGGCACAAACAGGGGAAGCGCAGGGGAAATACAGCTTCCAGGCGTTTCTGAGCGGCGACAATCTTCGCTCACCGAATGCGACCGACCCCGACTATTCGTGGCGAACGAATGATGTGGGTTTTGTCGCTTCCGGACTCATCCAGGACCGGGTGTATGTGACGGCGACCGGATTCGAAAACACATTTATCGCATCGCGCGACTCCAAAGGATCCACGTTGATCACTCCGGCCTCGACAGCAGTCCACGAGGGGGGAGTGAAGGCAAACGCTACGCTCTACACAGACAGTCACGAGCTGTATTTCTTCGGATTTGAGTTCAGCTTCCCGACCCTCGACTACACGGTAACGAACAACTATGGTGTTGCCAATACGATCTCGAGCTCATACGCCGATGCCTCGATGTGGGTGAGGTATCAAACCGCACCGAGCCGACTGCAGGCTGACCTGGGACTCTTTCTCGATCTCGGCAATCTCCTCTCACGCTCAGGCGGTCTGGAGGTTTTTCAACCGCGCGTGAATTTCAGTTATGCCTTATGGGATACCTGGAAGGCCAAAGCATCCTATGGCCGCTTCAGCCAGAATGTCATCACGGTGAATAACGAGGATGACATCATTTCGATTTTCGATGCATGGATCCAGGTTCCGCAGGAGCTCAAGGCCGAGCAAGCCGATCACTACGTCCTCGGCTTCGAGGGGAATCCGATGCCTCAACTCTCCACAAGCTTCCAGGCCTACTACAAGTACTACAGTTCCCTCGTCACGTACAATCGGGACAAGGTCGACGCTCTGGATCCTGATTACATCACCGGCACCGGCGAAGCGTACGGGTTTGAGGCTCTCACCCGGTACGGCACGAAACTTCTTGACGCATACGCGGCCTACACATTAGGGTGGACGACCATTACATCAAGCGGCTTCACCTACTATCCGCGGTACGATCGCCGCCACACAATCAATCTCCTCGGCGTATTCCACGTTGCCGACGCCTTCGATGTCTCGCTCCGGTGGGAGGTCGGATCCGGGTTCCCGTTCACGCAGACGATCGGCTACTACGATCGACTCGCTCTTCAGAACCTGTTCCGCGGTTCATCCATCGGTGAAACCGGCAAACCGTACGCGATCCTGGGATCGAAGGATGATGCCCGGCTGCCGACGTATCACAGGCTCGACGTCAGTGCGTCGTACAGGTTCCGTCTCAAGCCAATTACCGGAACTTTTGGAGTGCAGATCATCAACCTTTACAACCACAAGAACGTCTTCTATTTCGATCGGAAGACCGGCCAGGAAATCGATATGCTGCCGTTCTTCCCCACAGCAACGCTGAGCATCGAGTACTGATGCGTTCGCCGAACCTGTCATACTGTCTCGTCCTTGCCGTCGTCGCAGCGGCGACCGCCGGATGCAATTCCCCTTTCAGTCCCAAAGGGCCTTACGTGGACAATCCGGTTGTCTACGGCATTCTCACGAACCGATCGGACACGCAATTTGTCCGCGTGTATTCGACTTACAATCCCCCGGGGGTCGATCCTTCGGCACAGACGTCGGATACTCCCGTTTCTGGTGCGAGCGTGCTGATCTCAGGCGACAGTTCTGCATTCCGGTTCTCGCCCATCAGCATCCAGCGGCTGGATCAGAGCAGGTACTCTGACAATATCCTGGCGTACGCATCGTTTCCATTTCACCTGCAGCTGGGGAACACATACAGCCTGACGGTTTCAACTCCTTCTGAAGGGACGGTCACCGCAAGCGTTGTGGTGCCCAAGAGCGGGAGGATTCAGTTCCTCAATGCGTATGTCCTGAACGGAGGAGGGAACGATGATGAGAACATTGTGGTGTACGGCTGGATCCGCGAGTTAACGTATGGCGTGATGATGCAATTGCAGGTCTACTATGACGTCCTCGAGGGAAATACCTGGGTGACACATCAGGAGGAGATGCCCGCTGTTGGGTTGACGCTCGCAGACGGATCGAAAACATATTTCTACCCCGTCATGCGACGAAGAGTCAGCTCGGGAATCGTGAAAGACAAGGAAGAAAGCGAGATGTTTGTTTTTTTCCGAACGGCATACTTCGAGCGCATCGGTAACATCATCGATCGGTTCGGATACGGCAAGGTGCATTTCAAGCGGGCAACGATGATCCTCACGCAGGTTGACAAGGATCTCTATGCGTACTCAAAAAGGGTGAACGGATTTGAAGATCCGTTTTCCATCAGAACTGATCTTCCAGACTACACCAACATCTCAGGCGGTCACGGAATCTTCGGAGCGATGGTCGACGATTCAGCCTCCGTCGATATCACTGCATGGTAGCGTGCGAGGAGAAGGAGCCAGGTCAACCGGTGGCGGTCATGGTCGAACGATTTGATGACATGAAGATATTGCGGTGGATGAGCCCGTCATGTATGTTGATCGTGACGGTGATGCTCCTGGCTGCATCGGGCTGCAAGGAATCATTGGAGCCGAAAGGGCCTTACAACCAGGCACTCGTGGTCTATTCGATCGTCTCCAACAGGTCCGACAGTCTGTTTGTTCGTGTCTACTCGACTTACAATCCCCCGGGAGTCAATCCGCTCGAGACTACTGCGGATACAGACATCAAGAACGCCCTCGTGAACATGACAGCGGACTCAGTTTCGTACACACTCAGCAATGTCGTCATCCCGCGTACTGACAAGAGCCGTTATGGTACAGACATCAATGGATATCTCGCCCGACCCTTTCACTACAGCGACGGCACAAATTGTACTCTGACAGTGACATCCCCGTCGGGAAAAGCCTCTGCATCGGTGACGCTCCCCGGGAGTGGGCTCGTGGAGGCAACCAATGGCTTTATCCTCAAGGCTCCGGACAAATACGACGAGGATATCGCTGCGCGGGTCCGGCTCTCCTCTGTGACACAGGGTTACTTGTTGCGCATCTATGTTGAGTTCGATGCCGTCGTGAATACACGGAAAGTCCACATCCGGACGGAAATCCCGAAAGCAATCCGGTCCACGTCGGAAACCGGATTCGTTTACGATTACCCTATTCTGCAGCGGAAGATGATGGATCCGGTTCCAGTGTATGAAGTTGTTTTCTTCGGCCTCGATGCATACAAGGCGTTCCTGCTCGACCAGGTGGCGCTGTACGGTGAAATCAAGCTCACAAGCGCGACGTTTATCATGACGCAGGTCGAGATCAACCTCTACAAGTACTACAACATTGCGAACGGCTTTCTCGACCAGTATTCGATTCGTACAGATCTCCCCGACTACACGAACATCAACGGCGGCTACGGAATCTTCGGGGCGATGCGCGATGATTCTGTTGTCGTCGATTTGCACTGACCTCATCTGCCTGCCACACCGCGCACCTTGCTAATCCTTCGAAAAAGTGGTACGTTCAGCGAAAATTTCTGAATGAACCTCTTCAATTTCTTCCGCCCTTCAACGCTTACACCGGCCTGGACGTTCTCGGCCGATGGTGTGATCTGGCGTCTCGTCTTTGCGCCCGGGGGGAGGTTGATCGGTGAATCGCGCGACCGGGAGAAGAAGGCGGCATCGTTCTTTTGCCTGGATCTGATTGCAGGCAAGCCGTTGTGGAAGAATCTCGCGTTGGACGAGCCATGGTGGATCGGCATCGAGTCAGTCCACAATAGTACGTTGCTCCTCCATGGTTTTGTGAGCCCCGACATGCCCGAACATCGGGGGATCCAGGCATTTGACGTCGGAACAGGCCAGCGACTGTGGGAAGACGAAACGTTGACATACTGGTTCGGAGGGGCAGAGCGATTGTTCGCTTACCGTGATTTTTTTGACAAACGGGTAGGATATGAGATCGAGATTCGCTCCGGCTCGATCATCGCAACGCACGACTCCACAATGGATGAGTTGAATAAGATCCGGCAGGAGATCGCAGGCACAGCGTTTGTTCCAGAGGTCACAATCCCGGAGCCCCTGGATGACGAAGCGGACCCGATTGTGATGGGATGTGTGAATCATGCGACGAAGGGGATGGAAGTCGTGGGGGGGATAGAATATGCGAAATCCGGCGGCTTCATGATCTTTGATTTCAATGTTCGCAGCGAAGGACGGGGTGCGGAACCCTCATCGTTGGAAAACATTCTGGCGGTGTATGAATTGCCGGGAAGGAAGAGGATCTTCTTTGAGGTCACTGCCCGGGGCTTGAAATCGCGGGTACCGGACGTCTTCTTCATCTGCAACGAGACTCTCTTTTTCGTCAAGGACCAGCGCACGCTGACGGCCATTCGATTATGGAAATCGTAACGAAGCATATTGACGTCCCGACGAACGGGCATTCGGAAGTGCACGACATCACGGAACAAGTGGAGATGCTCCTGCACGGCTCCGCGCTCAAGGAGGGACTTGTGACAGTTTTCGTCACGGGGTCGACTGCCTCCGTGACGACGACGGAATTTGAACCCGGTCTCCGACGAGACATTCCCGAGGCGCTTGAAAGACTCGCCCCGCAGCGAAACCGGTACCATCACGACGACACGTGGCACGACGGCAACGGCTTCTCGCACGTACGTGCATCGCTTATGGGACCGTCGTTGACTATTCCCTTTTCCCACGGAGAACTTTCTTTGGGGACGTGGCAGCAAATCGTTCTTATCGATCATGACAATCGCGCGCGTCAAAGGGATATTGTTGTCCAGTTCATGGGGATCTGAAAACTGCATCCCGTAAGACATCGTAAGGATTGAGCCATGAAATCATACAAGATCAAACACGTCGACGCGTTCACGAGCGAGCCATTCACGGGAAACCCGGCCGGTGTTGTCGTGGACGCACGCGGCTTGAGCGAGGCCGTGATGCAGAGGATAGGAAATGAATTGAACCTTTCCGAGACCGCATTTGTCCTTCCGCCATCAGTCAAGGGCGCGGATCTCCAGATCCGATGGTTCACGCCCGCGTCAGAGGTACCGCTCTGCGGTCATGCAACGATCGCGAGTTTTCATGCTCTCGCTGAAGAGGGGATGCACGGGATGAAGCGGCCGGGCGTCTATCACTTCCGGCTCCAGACGAAAAGCGGCATTCTCGGCATCACAGTCGAGAAGAAGTATTCCGGGTCGATCATTGAATTTCAGCTCCCAATACCGAAGTTCCACGAGCACGCACAGATTCCTTCCGCGCTGCTGGAAGCACTTCGGATTCGCCGTTCGGACCTTGACGGCGACCTTCCGTACGTCTCCCAGTCATATTTGTACCTACCGCTGCGTAAGTTGTCCACAATCAGGAACATGAATCCGGATCTCGGCAAGCTCGACGTTTTCACGCGTAAGTGCCGCACGCTCGGAATCAGTCTATTCACACTCGAAACGGTCGAAGAAAGTTCCGCAGTTCATTCGCGCTTCTACGCGCCTGCGGTCGGGATCGTGGAAGACCCCGTGACCGGTTCCGCCAACGGACCGCTCGGTGTCTATCTCTACAACTACGTCCTGAGCAGAGAGATCCCTGTCCCATCGTTCCTTCTCCCTGACGGACGCATGGAGCTTATTGGTGAGCAGGGGGACGACATGGGGCGCCGAGGGAGGGTGAAAATACGCATGCGCGTGACGGGACATGGAGTCAAACAAGTAAGTATCGCCGGTGAAGCGGTGACGATCATGGATGCGGTGAGTGTTTTTTGAAAGGTACCACTGAATGACGACGAAGAACATCCTATTCCTGCTCATCCTGCTCGGAGCGTTTGCAGTCTTTGCGTCGAGCGTCAAACGGTTGGTGAGCTATCTGAAATTGGGCAAGCCGGATGACCGCTTTGATTCTCCTGGAGAGAGACTGCGACGCATGATCGTTGTAGCGATCGGACAATCGAAGATTCTTCGTGAGCCGTTCGCCGGCGCCATGCACGCGTTCATCTTCTGGGGTTTCCTCGTTCTTCTCTCCGCAGTGCTTGAGTCGATCGGAGAAGGACTCGTGAGTGGATTTTCGTTCCGCTTCCTGGGCCCGTTGTATCCGGTCCTTTGCTTCCTTCAGGATTTGTTCTGCGCCCTCGTCATCGTTTCTGTGGGCGTCGCCTTCTATCGGCGGCTGATTCTGAAACCGAAGCGTCTCCAGCTTGAAGGCAGCGGACGGTCCGATGCGTCTGTTATTCTTTCGATGATCCTGGTCGTCATGGTAAGCATGTTGGGACAAAACGCTGCCCGCCTGGCACTTGGCGCCCCTGACGACGGCCGGTTTTTCTCGGCCTTTGCGGCGCCGCTTTTTACATCGCTCGATCCATCAACAATCCGGGTATGGGCGGAGTTGTTTTGGTGGTTACACATTGGAACTGTGCTCGTGTTTCTGAACTACCTGCCGTATTCGAAGCATCTGCATGTTCTCACGTCGATTCCCAATGTATATTTCTCCGGACTGAAATCGCGCGGGGCTCTCAAACCGATCAACCTCGAAGCGGAAAATGTCGAGAAGTTTGGAGCATCGGACGTCGAGGATCTGACATGGAAGCAACTGCTTGATGGATACACGTGCACGGAATGCGGCCGCTGCAGTGCGTCCTGCCCGGCAAATGTCACAGGCAAGCTGCTCTCACCGCGCAAGATCATCATGGATATCAGGCATCGGCTCGAAGAAAAAGCGCCCCTGGTTCTCTCGGGGCACAAACTGCCGGAGTCATCCGCTGGCGGCGCGAAGGATCCGCTTCAGAAATCGCTTGTTCACGATTACGTCTCCGCCGAAGAGTTGTTCGCCTGCACGACATGCATGGCATGTGTTCAGGAGTGCCCTGTGAACATTGAGCACGTGGACGCGATTGTCGAAATGCGACGCAATCTCGTCCTCATGGAGTCGAACTTTCCTGCTGAAGTGCAGGTCGTGTTCCGCAATCTCGAAACGAACTTCTCTCCCTGGGCGTTTCCGGCATCGAGCCGCGCCGATTGGGCGGAAGGCATGAACATCCCCACGATGCAGCAGAATCCGAACGCTGAAGTACTTTTCTGGGTTGGGTGCGCTGGAGCGTTTGACACCCGCTACATCAAGGTGACACAGGCCTTCGCAAAGCTCCTTCAGCAGGCCGGGGTTTCGTTTGCCATACTCGGGACGGAGGAAAAGTGCACGGGCGACTCTGCAAGACGGATGGGAAACGAATATCTCGCCCAGGTGCTGATGAAAGAGAACATAGCAACGCTGAACAACTACGGCGTCAAATCCATCGTGACGGGATGTCCTCATTGCTTCAATACGCTGCGCAATGAGTATCCCCAGTTTGGCGGCAAGTACAGGGTGATGCATCACACGGACTTCCTCGTCGGTCTGATCAATCAAGGAAAACTAAAACTCTCGAAGGAACAAGCCGCCAGAATCACGTATCACGATTCGTGCTATCTCGGGCGCTACAACGATGTGTATGAACAGCCAAGAACCCTGCTGAACGATGTGCCCGGCGTCGACCTCGTTGAGATGAAGAGGTCGCGCAGCAAAGGCTTCTGTTGCGGCGCGGGGGGTGGGCGCATGTGGATGGAAGAAACGGAAGGGAAGCGTGTGAACATCGAAAGGACCGAAGAGGCGCTTGCCACGGATGCACGTGTCATTGCCACCGCATGTCCTTTCTGCATGACAATGTTGACCGATGGGGTAAAGGCGAAAGAAGCCAGCGATCGGGTAGCTGTCAAGGACATCGCCGAGATCTTGCTCGATTCGACAAGTGCCTGATCGCGATCGTTCAACCATCCCCGGCCGATAGGCTGGTCTCCCGAGAGGGCCGGCCTGCCCTGCAACATTTGGCGGGCTGCTGCGTCTACACCTTCGATATCCCTCCCAACCGAAATCCTAATGACCAAACGACTGTTCATGCTGTTGTTGCTCCTGCCTGTTCACGCCTTCCTGGCGTCTTCGCAGACATTCACACTCTCGGGAGTCGTACGGGACTCCGCTTCACATTCGCCTCTGCCCGCGGCAAACCTCAGAGTTCTCGGATCTTCGAAAGGAACGGTCGCGAATGTGATGGGGGTTTACAAGCTTTCCCTTGACCAGGGAGATTACACGATTGTTACAAGCTTCATCGGCTATCGGTCCGACACTGCCCGCATTGCCTTAAACCGTCCGGTCGAGTACAATCCCCGCCTTCAGGCGACAACCATCGAACTGCCCGAAGTTGTGATCACGAGCGAAGACCCTGCGATGGCGATCATGAGGAAGGTTCTTGAGTATAAGCGAAAATGGTCAGACTCACTCAGGACGTACGAATTCGACGCATTCACACGGATGGTCGTCCGGCGCGATACAGCCATTGCGATGATCGTGGAATCGTACGTCACCGGATTCTGGCAAAAAGGGGACACGCTTCGTGAGTTCGTGAAGCAGAAGCGCCATACAGAAAACATTCCGGGGATGGGAAATCTCGGGGTGGGAGGAACCGTCATCAATTTTTATGACGACGACGTGCAATTTGTCGGTTACAGGTTCGTGGGGCCGACCTCGCCCGATGCGTTCGATTACTACGAGTTCAAACTGGAGAAGACGCGAGTCCGCGACGACAAACCTGTCTACACGATACGAATCACGCCGAAGTCTCGCATCGCTCCGCTCTTCACGGGAACGCTGGACGTCGTCGGCGATGTGTACGCACTTGTTGGTGTGAACATTTCGCCCAACGAAGCCTTCACGATCCCATTTGTTTCAGGCATCAACATCCGGTACTCGCAACAGTTCGGATTGTACGAGGGACGGTTCTGGATGCCGATGGACGTGCGGTTGAACGGCAGCTTCGAAATCGGCCTCGCAGGATTTTCATTTCCGCGGGTTGTGCTGGAGCAATCCTCGGTTCTCTACGATTACCGGATCAACAGGCCGCTTGCCGATTCCATTTTCAAAATGAAGCACCTGACCGAGCTTCCGTCAGCGAAAAAACTCGATTCCACGTTCTGGCAGCAGCACGACGTATTGCCGCTGACACGCGAAGAGCAGCATGCCTACCGAACACTCGATAGCACGCAGACGATGGACAAGCAGTTCAAACCTTCCGGTCCTCTTTCCGCATTGTCGAGTCCAATCTTCGACTATCTCAGTCACCTCGACGTGAGGTTTGATCGGGTCGAGGGACTCTTTCTCGGAATCGAGTACTCCCGGGACAGTGTCATGAGCAATCGGTTGTCGATGAGCGGCTCTGTGGGCTACGGATTCTCAGATAAGAAGGTCGACGCATCCGTTGGCGCAACGCTCGCACTCGACAAGGGGAGGAAATGGAAGGTTGGCGTCGAAGCCCATGATGGGATCGACTATATCCCCGACGATGGATACTATCCGTCAGCAGCCATCGCCCTGGCTGCGGTTCTGAGCAAAACGGATTACAGGGACTACTTCTATTCGAAAGGATGGAGGGCATTCCTGGCGTCGAAGCCGTACCGCCGTCTGTCTCTCGACTTCGAGTATCGAAATGAGGATCAGTCGACAGCCGCGAAGCGGACCGATTTCAGTCTGTTCGAGAAGAATACGCCGTTCAGAGGGAATCCAACCATCAGCGACGGCGTCATGCGCAGCCTCGGAATGAAGATACGGTATGGTGATGATCCCATCCCGTTTGGGCTCGCTGGATCTAATTTCGCCGAGGTCGAAGTCCAGCGTGCCGATCACGGGTTCCTTTCAAGCACCTTTGATTTCACACGGTATCAGTTTCACGGTGAGATGCGTTTCAACACGTATTCCTCCCGTCTCCTCTTCCCGCCGGTCTTGAACTTCAAGATTGCAGGAGGAGTCGTCACGGGCACCGTCCCAGTCCAGCAATTCTTCAGCCTTGAGTCGCGCTACGACGGCGTCGCTCCACTGGGAGTCTTGAGGGCTGGAAGTGTGAAGGAGTTCGCCGGT
>DATJQB010000519.1:0-2841 GCA_035506075.1 Bacteroidota bacterium
GGGGTTCAACTTCTCCCAGCTCGTGCCTTTGTCCGAAGAAATGAAACTACCATCAACCCTGGTACTCGCAATAAGATAGTTCCTGACCGACTCAAGGAATTCGACGGGCGCACAGGAAATGCCAGTATCCGATGGAATCCAGGTTTGTCCATCGTCTGTGGAGCGCATAAAATCTGCACCTGAGGCTGCGAAGAGGATTGTCCCAATCTTGAGCATTTGATAGAACATCGAAAACGGAGTATTCGCAAGAGACCAGTTGGCCCCGTTGTCGGTCGAGATCAAAACGCCTCCGTTTGTAGAGGCGAACACGTTGGGACCGCTTACAGCAAGGGCCTGAGTGTTCGTATCGAGAGAGTTCATCTTGGCCGGCATCCAATTCGTACCACTATTCGTTGAAAAGAAAACACCGTGCCACGTACCGGCAACGAGATTGGTGCTGCTCACAACAAGCTGTCCGACAGACAAGTCTCTCAAACCGGCGCTCGCTTGAGTCCAGTGCATCCCGTCGTCAGTGGAACGAAAGACCCCTCGAGAGTTGCATGCAAAGAGACTTCCCCCGGAGACCGCGAGAGCCTTGACGCTGGATCCCCACAACGTCGAATCCGGTACCGACCAGGTGGTTCCGTTATCGGTAGAGACACACAGACCTTCATTAGTCGCGGCAAAGAGATTTGTGCCAACCTGGAGCATCTGATAGAATGCGCTAAACGGGGGACGTGCAAGTGACCAACTTAGCACATCGACATTTGAAACCGCCGTATAGTAGAGTTGTCCAAAGAGATTCGGTCCTGACACAGCAAGGGCATTGACGATGAGGCCATCGAGCCCGCTGGCCACAGAAATGCCTGAGTTCGTCGCGATCCATCGCGACCCGTTATCTGTCGAACGGTAGACTCCTAGGCCGGTCCCCGCGAAGAGAGTCGATCCGCTCGCGACGAGACAGTGCACCTGAACATTATGAGGCAAGTAAGGGCCTCCTGTCTGTACCCACTGCGCTGAGGAATCCGCGAAGGCTAGGACGGACGCGACGATCAGACACCACCATTGTGCTTTCATGTCCTCCTCCTTCAAAAGGGCTTCCGTATCGGAAACCAGCTCTGATAATGAAGCCTTCTGGTGTGTCGTTCAACCAGAATATATTGTACACTCATCTGTGCTATGCTTCCAAGGAGTTTCATCAAACGTCTTACCGCGGACATTCCCACACCCAGTCAACCAAGAAGGTTCGGTCCGCGAAAGTTATGAGCTACGATGGATTGGGTTACAGATCCACGGGCTTCCAAGGCTGGCTCTTACACCGACAACCACGACTACAACGAACGTGATGCAAAGAACTGTCGGGACCACGTCCAATGAGTTCACTGTGATTTTCCGTATCTTGGAATCGCTGACGATTCCTTCGAACCGTTTGCCCTCAGGCTTCCCCCAGAAGAGACATCCTTCAAGATTATATCCTCCCTCCACCCTGATGTGCTTGCCTGGTTCTGAAGTTATGTACGAGCCATCGTTGAGGTAGAAGATGGCTGCTCTACCGTCGAGCACAACTTCATTCTTGAGGATCGCCGATTCCGAAAAACAACCGGTCAGAATGATGGAGAAGACAAGGAGAACAGATAGGTTTTTCATTGCTCTCGTCCGTCTAGTTCGCCGCCTGGCATAGAAGACGCTTTCTTCGACGGCAATATGCATCGCTCCAAGGCGAAAGTTGTCATGGATAGGTCACGATATTATCATGACTCGCATGCCATGCATGCTCTCGCACTTCACGCTTAGTTGGTCACATAGGACAGGGGGAAAAATGGAGGCTCAAGCACCAGCTTCGGGTTCATTCCAAGGGGAATGGAATGCGACTGTTTGTTATTGCCTTTTCGCGGGTCGTCCCGGGGTGGGCTCTAAAACGGAGACTCTGCTCAAGGGTCCGGGTCGGCGGAGATGATGGCGGATGCCATCGGAGTGGTACCAAGTGCGAATATACACTGCAGCTTTGCGGTTGTCAAGACAAGGAAGTCAACAGGAGAAAATATTCTCGCACGCGCGTGAATGCTGACAAGTCCTGATCACGGAAATGTGGATTCCTGTGCCAGAATGAGAGAATCCTTGTACGGATGACATGTGGAGGGGAGGATATCCCGCGACTTTGCAATTCGGCTGAGATATTCGGCAGATCCCAAACGAATAGGGCCCAGTCTCCCGAGCCCTTCGATCGAGAGTCGTTACTTTTAGTTAGTATCACCTGATACCAAGGCAAAAAGTGATTACTTTCAGTGTCCTTTTGCCGGAGGTATCCAATGTTGGACCAACCGCTCACTGCTCGGCTTCAGTCGAAGTCAGTTAAGCAGTCCATCATCTCGAGCATCGCCAGAGATTTCAACCTCACGCCTATTCTGGCAGAAGCCTACTTCTCGCAGATCAGTGATTACTTCCTTCAGCATGCTGAGCTTGCGCTCGGCTCAGGCCAGTGTCAATACCTGGCTGTCGATGAGAACGAGCCCGCGGGCAAGCCTATTGCTCTGTGCAAGAAGGTCCCCGTCAAGCTGACGCTCCACAACCCCGAGGAAGACCTCCCGGTCTACAAGAAGTCCGGACTGCATGGCCTCAGGCAACACAAGATCATCCGCATCACGAACGAAGCCATCGACCAGGGCGGAGTGCTCTCGTACGAGGATATTGCCTTCATCCTCACCTGTAGTGTCGTGACCATCAAGCGCGACATGAGCCACATGCGCAAACGCGGGATCATTCTTCCCTCACGCGGCTGGCGGCACGAGATGGGGCGCGGACAAACACACAAGACCCAGATTCTCGATCTCTACCTCTCAGGCCATCTCTTCTCGGAGATTG
>DATJQB010000520.1:0-9665 GCA_035506075.1 Bacteroidota bacterium
CATCGACGCCGGGCACGGCGGAAAAGACCCCGGCACGATAGGCGTCAGCGGCACACGCGAAAAGGACGTGGCGCTCGGCGTTGCGCTGAAGCTCGGTCAGCTCATCACGCAGAATATGAAAGATGTCCGCGTCGTTTACACACGAAAAAACGACACGTTTGTCGAACTCTATCAAAGAGGCAAGATTGCGAACGATGAGGGGGGAAAGCTCTTTATAAGTATACACTGCAATTCGACGGAGCGTAAGCCTTCCTCGGCCAACGGATTTGAAATCTACATCCTTCGTCCGGGAAAAACCGAAAATGCGATCCGGATCGCCGAGAAGGAAAACGACGCGATCAAATTCGAAGAGGATTACAAGGACCGCTACCAGGCGCTGACTGAAGAGAATTTCATTCTCATCACGATGCGCCAGAGCGCGTTTGTCCGCTATAGCGAGAAATTTGCCGCAAGCGCAAGCGAAGCGATGGCCAGCCTTCTGAAGATTCAGAACAGCGGCGTAAAGCAGGCGGGATTTCTCGTGCTTGTCGGAGCTTCGATGCCGAACGTGCTTGTAGAAACAGGGTATCTGTCAAACAGACAGGAGGAGAAAATCCTGCGAAGCCAGGAAGGGCAAAAGAAGATTGCCCAGGCGCTCTTTGAAGGAATCGTGCGGTACAAAGAGGATTACGAAAAAGCACTTCAATAGAGAGAGCAATCTCACCCAGAGCTACGTGAGGACAACAAACGTCCCATGCTCATGCACAAGTCAACGATTCCTGTAAGTGTGCGCACCCAACTTCCAGTGACGCATCAGGTGAGAACGAATACCGCTTGCCGCATAACACTCTTGTGCGTACGGTCAGTTCACTGAACCGTTTCAGAGCGTTCAATTCTTCTGACCTCCATCACGCATGCAACATCAGCGACTGTGCTCGTTAGGATCCACCGCGTGGCTCCCTAACGTCGCGAGCATCGCACCTCCCGGATGACTCGTATCAGGTCTCTTGCTGAGCGATCTTCGAAAGCCGTTTGATCACATCCTCCATCCGGGTCAACACATTCCTTCCCATGTGGTTTAAACGGTTGATTGAAGAAGGTGGTACACATCGCTGTCCATAGTGTTACGAGCACTGGAAATGAACTCTGCGGGGCTCATTTCTCTTGACATACTCACGAAGTTTTTCAATATTCTCGCAGTTACTTATCGACTGTGCAGGCGTGGAACTCATGCTGCATCACTCTCATTATACCCCCCTTAGGTTTCAATTGTTGTCGATCTTATAATCGTATCAGGAGAACAATGATATGAAGTCCGTTAGGTACGTCCTCCCCATCGTGTTACTGTTCTTGGCGTCGGTTGCCTGGGCTCAAACAGGCAAGATCGCTGGAAAGGTGATTGATGCGCGGACGGGAGAAGCGATCGTCGGCGCAAACGTCGTTCTTGAAGGAACACTGTATGGTGCGGCGTCCAATTTTGAGGGATTCTTTACGATCCTCAGTGTCCCTCCCGGGACATACCGAATTCGCGCTTCCGTGCTGGGCTACACTCCGTCGACGCAAATCGACGTCCGCGTCAACATCAACCAGACCACGCAGCTCGAATTCAGGATGACCGAGCAGGCGATCCAGACACAGGAAGTCGTGATTGTAGCGACCCGCCCAGTGGTGGAGCGCGACGTTGCAGCCAGCCGGGCCAACATCACGTCCCGCGAAGTGGAGAATCTCCCGATTTCGCAGGTTTCGAGCGTGATCGGACTGGAGGCCGGCGTGCAGACGAGCACAACCGGCGTCCTTCAGTTCCGCGGCGGCGATGCCAACCAATCCCTTTTCCTCGCTGATGGAATCGCGATGAAGGACGAGCGCAACAACCAGGTTTTCACCGGCATCAGCATGCTGGCTGTCCAGGACTACCAGATCCAGACAGGCGGATTCAGCGCTGAGTACGGCAACATCCGGTCTGGCTTGATCAACGTCGTTACGAAGGAAGGCAGCCCCAAGAAGTACAACATCGGCATCCAGGCGCGTGTCAGCCCGCCGACCCAGAAGTACTTTGGGATGAAGCCCAACGATCCGAATTCCTACTGGGTGCGCCCGTTCATCGATCCCGCCGTCGCATTTACGGGCACCTCGAACGGGAAATGGGATCCGTGGACGCAGGAACAGTATGTTGCGTTCAAAGGTTGGAATTCCGTCTCCCAGGCTCTTCTGACAGATAACGATCCGACCAACGACCTCACGCCGCAGGCTGCGCAGGATCTCTGGAAGTTTCAGCATCGCAAGAGTTTCGATATCACCAAACCCGATTACGACCTCGACTTTGGTCTTGGCGGACCGGTTCCCGGGGGCGAGGATCTCGGCAACATGAGGTTCTATGGATCGTTCCGCGCAACCAACAACCAGTTTGCGGTACCGCTGTCACGCGACTATTACAGCGACTACAGCGCGACGATGAAAGTAACAACGGATCTTTCCAACACGATGAAATTGATGGTTGAAGGAACCTTCGGCCGCAACGAATCGGTGGACAGGAACCAGACGGGCGTCTACGGAAGCTTCTCTACACCGGCGACCGAAGGCGCATCGATGAACCAGGTCAGCTACATCGACACCCGGTTGTTCACGACAGACTACTGGGCTCCGAACAGCGTGAACCGCGAGATCATCGGATTGAAACTCACGCACAGCCTCAGCCCGACGACGTTTTACGAAGTCGTCGCACAGCGGTTCGCATCGCAGTACAGCACGAACCCCGGACACATTCGCGACACCTCGCGCAAATACCTGTTCGGCAACGGCTACTACGTCGACGAAGCGCCGTACGGATTCTTCCCGAACCCCGGCACGTGGTCATTGTCCGGAATTGACGGCATGCGCATGGCGGTTGGTATGAGCAATGCCCGTGACACCAGCAAGATCGCCCAGTATATGCTGAAGTTCGACATCGTCAGCCAGGTCGATCACTACAACGAACTGAAAGGCGGGTTCGAATTCGGTTACACCGATTACCAGGTCAATTACGGTTCCATCGACCTCGTCCTCCCGACCGGCCGGTCCCTCTATAACTGGCACACATATCCGACGAGGCTCGAAGCATACCTGAAAGACAAGCTGGAATTTGAAGGGATGATCGTTGACGCCGGTCTCCGCTTTGCGATGTCCCATGCAGGCGGCGAGTGGTTCACGTACGATCCATACTCCAAACTCCTGACAGGGCCGCAGTCGTTCGGCATCGACACGCTGCTGCAGCAGCAACCGACAAAGTACATCACCACCCTGATGCCCCGCTTGAACGTTGCGTTCCCGATCACAGACAACGCGAAACTGTATTTCAACTACGGTCATTTCCGTGCGATGCCGACGCCGGAAAACCTCTACCTGGTCCGTCACGAAACGGCGACGTCCAACATCGTTCAGATGGCAGACCCGAACCTTCCGCTTGAGAAGACGGTTGCCTACGAACTCGGCTATGAGCACAATCTGCTCGACATGTTCCTGCTGCGTGTCGCCGCGTATTATCGCGACATAAGCAACGAGCGGTATCTTGTCGAGTACATCGGCTACAACAATACTCCCGACTACACAGTCTCGACGCCGAACCTGTACGAGGACGTCCGTGGATTCGAGCTCACGCTGCGAAAGAACCGCGGCAACTGGATCCAGGGCTTCGTGAACTACACGTACATGGTCAGCACGAGCGGACACTTTGGCTGGGCAGTGTACTACCAGAACCCGGTTGATCAGCGGAACTACGAGCGGACGAACCCGGTTCAATCGAAGCCGATCCCTCAACCGTATGCCCGCGCCAACATCGATTTCTTCACACCGGCAGATTACGGTCCGAAATTCGGCGGTGTCAATCCTCTCGCAGACTGGCGCCTGAGCGTCCTCGCATCATGGAACGCAGGGTTCTACTTCACGTGGGTCGGCGGCGGATCGTTCCCCGGCGTTTCGAACAACATTCAGTGGCGCGATACGTACGGGATGGATATCCGTCTCAGCAAATCGTTCCAGCTGTTCGACAAGGTCAACCTCATGTTCTTCATGGACGTCAACAACATCCTGAACATCAAGCAGCTCTCGACCTACGGTTTTGTCGACGGAACGGACTACACAAACTACCTGAAATCGCTGCATCTGCCTGAGTCCTTCAACCAGTACTACGGCCAGATTCCGGGCAGCGATCGTCCAGGCGATTATCGCAAGGCAGGCGTCGCCTATCAGCCGATGGTCTTCACAGCAACGCTGGGCTCGGTCGGCACGCCGTACACGACACCAATCTACTACGACTACTCCAGCCGGAGCTACTTCCGCTGGGTCAACAATGCGTGGCAGGCTGCGGATCCCGCAGAGGTCGACAGGGTCCTGAAAGACAAGGCGTACATTCATATGCCGACACAGGACTGGTGGAACTTCCTGAACCCGAGGGATTTCTACTTCGGCGTCAGAATGTCGTTCGATGTGTTCTAGCATCCCGAACAGAAGAAACACGAAATCTCTCGAAGAGCGTATCAGTAAAACGAGGAACTTATGAACAAGCTTATGAAAATTAACACGATGTGCCTTCTCTTCGCGACTGCCCTGCTTGCCGTGATGATAAGCAGCCAGGCCCGGGCCCAGGGACTGACCAAATGGGTACAGGTCGGCTCCTTGCACGAGTGGTACTCGGAAAAAGGGAGCGAGATGGAGGAAGGAAATGTACTTGAACAGCAGTACGGCCTTCGCTGGCCTGCATTGGTGAACCGCACGGACGGCCAGGCCGCCAAGGGTCTGTGGATCGGCGTCACGAACTTCACGGACGCAAGCGGCGTAGCATGGAATCCCAAGGTGATCGACGTCGGTCCGCGCTGGAAGGGAGACAACGAGTTCTTCCCGCAGGGATTCGATACCTATGCCAGATTCGATCCTCCGCGCGTGTTCGTCGACGGAAATCCGTCATTCGCAAATCCTGAAGACATCAAGGCTGTGGATCCCACGCTGAAGTCGGACCGCCTGATCGTCAATACTGTGACGACAAACATCGGCATCACGATGGTGCGCAAGATCTACGCGTTCAGCCAGCAGTACCACGACAACTATCACATTATGGAATACACGTTCACCAACACCGGCAATCCGTCGATCGGTTTGACGGCGAAGACACTCACCGGCGTGGTGTTTTTCTGGCAGTTCCGTTATGCACCGGGAGGACCCGGGCCGGGCTACGAGGTGAACAATTCTCAGCGTTGGGGCATCAACTCAATGAACGATGCCCGCGGTTTCCCGGCCGACCTTGCGAACGCAGGCGTCCCGGCGGCCGAAAACGATGTCCGCTGCATGTATACCTGGTTGGGACTCCACACAACAGCCAACAAGCCGGCAGCGGGCACATCACCGAATGCTGCGACGTTCGACAACATCGGAACGCCGATTTTCAACACGAGCATCTCCGGCGTCTCGACATACATTCAGGCGGCAGACACGAACTGGAGACTCGGTTCGGCGCAGTTCGACGGCAACGGACCGCTCTGGGCTGACAAGTCGGCAACAGATCATACGAACGATCTCACTCAGCCTTCCACGACGTGCTTCGTAGCGTCCGACGAACCGATCACACAGAACAACGCCAACACGCAGTTCAACCAGGCCACGATGGCAAACGAGTATGCCCGCATGACGATCGGTCACGCCCCGCGGCAAGCGTGGCTTGTGCAGCCCGACGGCAAGTTCGACCAGCAGACGGTTGAAGGCAACATCGGTGACGGCGCCCCGGGCGGATGGTCGCATGGCATGGGCTACGGACCCTACACCCTGGCCCCGGGACAATCCGTCAGGATCGTCTGGGCCGAAGGGGTCAGCGGCCTGACGTACGATGAGTGCGTGCGGATCGGGAAACAGTACAAGGACGGCGTCATCAACACGAAAGCCAAGAACGACTCCGTTCTCAACAACGGCCGGACGCGGCTCCAGGAAACAATCCGCCGCGCAGTTGCAAACTTCAATTCCGGCTACAACATCCCGCAGCCTCCGTTCCCGCCTGCAACGTTCAACGTGCGGGGAGGCGGCGACAGGATCGCGCTCACGTGGGATCCCAACCCGACGGAGTCGGCAAACGGATTCGCCGGCTACAAGATTTACCGCGCGACCGGACGGTCTGATAGTATCTACCACCTCATTTACCAATGCGGCGGCACACAGCCGAGCGATCCGAGCGTCAAGTACTCCTCTTCGAAGACGTATTCGTTCGACGATGTGACGGCGATCCGCGGCGTTTCCTACTACTATTATATTACGTCGTTTGGAAACCCGATCTCCGCCGATGCTGCGACACGCACGCCGGCAGGCTCGCTCGAGAGCAACCTGTTCTACACGCTCACGTACGATCCTGCCACTCTGAAGCGCCCGGCGGGAACGAGCTCGGATCAGATCCGCATTGCTCCAAACCCGTTTGTCATCTCTTCAAACGAAAACTCGCTGCGCTTCCCCGGTGAACCCGATAAGATCGCGTTCTTCAACATTCCCGGGAATTGCGTCATCAGCATCTATACCGAAATCGGCGAGCTCATCAAGCGCATCGTCCACAATGACGGTACCGGCGACGCATACTGGAACTCCATTACGTCCGCCAATCAGGTCATCGTCAGCGGCATCTACATCGTTGTGATTGAGAACAAAGACACTGGTGAAAAGACGATCAAGAAACTTGTCGTCGTCCGATAATTATTAGACCACTCATTTGACAGGTACATCTCATGCGTAAGAGCAAATTGATATCCCAGTACCTCATCCTCCTCGCGATGATGGTCACATTGATTGCATCTCTGACGAGGGCTCAGGAGCGGACTGACTCCAAGTTGGCTCAGACAGGACTGAAGTTCCTGAGCGTCGGCGTGAGTGCCCGCCAGGGAGCTCTGGCTGATGCGTTTACGGCCGACGAAGGCAACTCCGTCTCGATGTTCTATAATCCCGCCGGCATGGCACGACTCGACGGAACGGCGGATGTGTCGCTCGGCTCGGTCAACTGGATCGCCGACATCAAACACTACGGACTGAGCGCTGCTGTCAATACGGGCGACGCCGGTGTGATCGGCATTTCATTCCAGTATGCCGACTACGGCACCGTTGACGCCACGATCCTTGCGAACAACTCGCAGGGCTACCTTGACGTCGGCACAATTCACCCGAATGCTTTTGCGGCCGGCCTCGGGTACGCCCGGGCGTTGACGGACAAATTCTCCATCGGCGGAATCGTGAAGTACGTCAAGCAGGATCTCGGCGACGGCATCACACAGGCCAGCTACACCGGGACCGCAGGAAGCTACACAGGCGCGACCGCCACGAGCGACAACAAGAATGCACTCGATGTCGTGGCCTTCGACTTTGGAATTCTGTACCGGACGGGATTCAAGAGCCTGACACTCGGGATGGCTGTCCGCAATTTTTCCCGCGAAGTGAAATACCAGAAAGAGAGCTTCCAGCTTCCTCTTTCCTTCCGGATCGGCGCCTCGATGAATATGTTTGATCTCATGGGCTTCGACAAGGAAAAACAATCGCTCCTCGTCACCGTCGATGCGGAACACCCGCGCGACTTCCCGGAGCAAGTCAAGGTCGGACTCGAGTACGTCTTCATGGATGTTGTCTCGGCGAGAGTCGGTTATGTCGGCCCCGCGGATGAACATTCGCTGTCGTACGGCGTCGGCCTCCAGTACAAGTTCTTCTCCTTCGACTATGCCTACACACCGTTCGGAATCTTCAACCAGGTTCAGAGGTTTTCGGTTCGGATGTGGTACTAGACTGTGGGACGTTGTGTAGTCGGGGAATTGGCTCACTGATGAACGTAAATCGATAATCGCAAATTTATCACTGGATACTCCAATGCGTACTTTCTTACAAACCACAGTTCTCCTCACGATCGTTGTCGTGATGGTTGCCATGATGAGCGGCTGCGACAATCCGAAGAACGGCAGCTTGTACGATCCTACCGCCGTTGAGCAGCCCCAGCCGACCATCGCAAGCGTGACACCGGCCGGAAGTGCATTCGCCGGCATGGACACGATCGTGATCACCGGGAGCAATTTCTCAACGTCGATCGGCGACGACAATGTGCTCTTCAACACGACCTCGGCGGCATTGCTGAAGGCGACAGCGACTCAGATCACGCTCAAGGCACCGTTGGTTGCTCTCGACAGCGTTGCAATCCGCATCAACGTGAGCGGCGCGCCTCTCTTCAGCAATACGTTTCAATACAAACTTGTCGCTGCGATCGCGAAGTTCGGTTCGCTGGGATCTTCCGAAGCTGCGACGGCGGTGACGGTGGATGCGACCGGCAATCTGTATTCAGGTTACTCCAGCGCCGGCACGGAGTCGGGCATTCTGAAGCTCACCCCAGCTGCAGTGCGCAGCGCCTATGCCCCCTCGACCGCAGGTGTGTCCCTGTGGACGGGCTTGAAATTCGGACCGGGAGGCTTCCTGTATGCCGCAAGGAATGCCAGGGCAATGTATCGCTTCCCTGCGAATGGAAGCGGATCGGGGGCAGTGTGGGTGGCCATGCCCACGGGAACGTTCGCCTTCGACTTTGATTTCGACCAAACGGGGGTGATGTGGGTCGGCGGAAATAACTCGAATATTTACAGAATTGCGACCGACAAAACGCTTTCGACCTTTCCCTTTGTGGGCCTCGTCAGGTCCGTCAGAGTCTATAACGGATACCTGTATTTTGTAGCGAAAACGGATGCGGGGGAAAAGGTCTGGCGGGCTCAGATATCGACGACCGGATTGGGGACACCCGAAGTCTACTTTGATTTCGGAGCCGCATACCCCACAAACATTGCCGAATGTATTACTTTTTCTTCAGACGGAATTTTGTATATTGGCACGGATTCACCGGACGGCATCCTCGTCGTGAACCCGGACAAGTCGTACAGCGCTCCGTTTGCAGCGTATAATGCACTGTACGCGCCAGCGATCGTCTCAATGACCTGGGGCGCGTCGACCGATCTCTACATGACGTCGTCTGCCGGCGCACTTATGAAAGTAACAGTTCGAGGGAAGAAGAGTGCTCCTTATTATGGAGCAACAATGTAGGTGAATGTTCTAATCACTCAAGCTCTGCGAAATTTCTTTTCGACGAAAGGGAGGTGATTTCCTCGGATTTAAAGTAGCGAGTAAACTGTTGAGTGCTTCAGAATCACAAACAACTAATTCTAAGGAGGCATCATGATGAAAAAGCTACTCTTCTGCACGATCTGCCTGTTGCTGATTGTCGCGGTCGGTGCGAACGCACAGTGGAAGTTCGTGAAGTACTTCCCTGACACGACGAAGATCAAATACTTTACGAGCGGCATCAACAACGGCATCGCCGTTGACCCGGCTGGCAACGTTTGGATTCAGTCATATGCTGCCAACTGTGACACCTTGTTACCGTTGAAGTGGCCCACTGGGTGCATCAGGGTCTACACGCCCAGAGGCGTTGAGCTCCCCTTCTCCCCCATCTATATTCTCTCTGGGAAGGATCAGAACGGGGTCGCCGTTACGGACACCATGTCCACATTGAACGCTGGGAACTGGGGCGGCACGGGTTATGGTCTTGCGGTTGACCCGTCGTCCGGCAACATCATCTCATGCAAAGGCGGCAGCAGAATCTGGAAGATCGACTATAAGACCGGAAAAGGCATTGTGAGGATTGCTGGCCCGTTGGCGAATGGTGA
>DATJQB010000521.1:0-6533 GCA_035506075.1 Bacteroidota bacterium
TCTGCACTTCAATAGGGGGAGCACATGCAAATCAAACGCAAGTTCAAAATCGAGAAGTGTGTCTCGACAGACCTCTCTCGAGCGAATCTGCAGAACATCTACATCAGTCGGCGGCACGCAATGAGTACCAACGGGAGAATCCTCGCCATCGTCCCAGTCCAGGTTCAAGAGGATGATGAAACAGGATGGCTCTCTCCTGACGCTTTGAAACACGCTCGAAAGGTGTCCGCAAAGGGACAGGAATCAGTCCAGATCGTGCTCAACGGTGCTCAGGTTCTCCCCGATGGTACAATCATGAATCGGCCCGAGGGAGAGAATCCTCCACACACGTTTCGGATCCTCAAGGATGCTCATTCGAACCGGAAATACCGCATTGGGGTGAATGCGCATTATCTCAAGGATCTCTCCGATGCCTTGGGGAATGAGGAGCTGATACTCGAGATCGGCGATCCAAACTCGGCAATTCTCGTTCGGCCAATTCATTCTGGATCTGGGACAGTCGGGCTCATCATGCCCATTCGACTTAACAAGGAAAGGAACTGAAATGTCGCACAACCTGAACATTCACAACGGCAGAGCTTCGATGATGTACGTTGGAGAACCCGCTTGGCACAAACAGGGTATTCAACTCCCGAAGCTTGCCACGGCTGAGGAGGCGATTAAAGCAGCTCAGCTCGATTACCGCGTGGAGAAGAAGCCTCTCCAGGCAATGCTTAACGGAAAGAAACGAGCTCCGGTGGAGGATCATTTTGCTACCGTCAGGATGGACACTGAATGCGTGATGGGCGTCGTCGGGAGCAGGTATTCCGTGATAGACAATCGCGCTGCATTCGTGTTCTTCGATTCCCTTGTGGGCTCTGGGGAGGCTATCTATGAAACCGCAGGAGCCCTCGGTAATGGGGAGAAGATCTGGATCCTCGCACGCTTGCCGGGATACATCAGGGTGCGAGGGAAGGATATCGTGAAGAAGTACCTCCTCCTCACCAACTCCCACGATGGTTCTTCCCTGGTCCGTTGCAAACTCACGCCAGTAAGGGTGGTTTGCTCGAATACGCTGTCCGTTGCTCTCTCCGGATCTGAGGAAGAGGTGAGAATTCGTCACACTCCCAGCGCCGTGGAGAACCTTACTGAAGCGAGCAAGCTCCTTGGATTGTCCAAGGACCTGTACGATCAGCTCGACTACATATTCAACAGAATGTCGTTGAAGACGTTGACCGACAAGGAGCTTCTCGAATATGTGGAGAAACTGGTGCCGGATAACGAAGAGGCGGAATCATCGACGCGCACAGAGAATATTCGTCGCACGATTCTTGATCTACATGAGTCGGGGGCAGGTGCGGAAATGACTCGCGGAACTCTCTGGGGGGCCTACAATGCCATTAGTGAGTTTACAGATCATGTCCAGCATTCATCCAACCCGGATCGGAGATTGAAGAGCGCCTGGTTTGGATCCGGAGAGAGACTCAAACAGAAAGGATTTGCGTTGGCACAGCAAATGTTGAGTTAGCGGATTCCCCTAATCAACCACGAAGCCGGCGCTTCCACAGGCCGGCCTTTCATTTCGAAAAGGATCATTATGACGAAGAAGACATGGCTGCTCATCCTAGCGACAACTGGGGCCGTGATTGAAGCGATCCGACAAGCTATCTCAGGTCGGAGGGGGTAAGCATGGACCGCCCAGACTTCATCGAAGAACTCCTACTTGAGGCCGAACAGGCTGATCTGGAGAAGAGGATTTCCATGGACCGGCTCCGCGCGGATCAACTCCTATTCGCAGTAGCAGAGTTGGAGAGCCAGATGTTTGAAGTGAACGAGCTCGTCGACAAGGAGACTAAGCTGCTGGAAGGATATCGGTCCAATGAACTATCGAGATTGGAGAAGAAGCGCTCCTGGTTGGTTTTCAATCTTGACGGGTTTATGCGATCGACAGGGCAGAAAACGGTTCGGTTACCGCATGGTGAGCTTCGACTCAGGAAGAGTAAAGATCGGATTGTGGTTGTGGCTCTGGACAAGTTCCTGGAGATCGGGAAGAGGTTAGGGCTTGTGCGGACTGTGCCTGAGTCCGTTTCCCCTGATATCCAGGCAGTCCTTAATCGAATCAAAACCACCGGCGAAATACCTCAAGGAATTGAATTCATCCCGGGGGAAGCCAAGTTCTCATACAACACTAATGGAGGAAACGATGCAGAACGGGAAGCCGAAAGTTGACATCGGACTGAACCAGGAGGCGAAACTGACGCTCCTCAGGGACAAGTGCTACGAAGGGAAGAACAACTTCGGGGCGTATTACCTCTATTCAGTCCAGCATGATGGCGAGGAGAAGGCTTTCTTTGCCACAATCGATGTGCATCAGGCAATTCTCGAGAGCGGAATTCGTACCGGAGACCAGTTCGTGATCAGGAAGAAGCCCATCCAGAACGGACGTCGCATCACGTCCAAGATTGAATTCGAAGTGATCTCGAAACAGCCGGCTCCAGCTCCAAACGGCAATGGTAACGGATCTCACCTCGAAGACTCTCTGCGGGATATGCTTTTGCAGTGCGTTGTCGATGCGGACTCCATCATCAAGAGCGCCGGGGTCCAGGTTTCGGACGAGCTTCAGAAGCTCGCGACGACGCTTTTCATCGCCAGATCACGAATGAATTGAAACACCTGTCATCACGACAGCCCGGCAGAAGTGTCGGGCTTTTTTTTCTATCCGGGCGAAAGTCCATGAAATCTTGGATCAGATTCGCGTAGGACCTGACACATTCAATTGCCAATTTCGTCAAGCAGTCAGAGGAACAGAATACATCGGGATTCACTTCGCCTCCTGACGACATCGTCGCGGGCGGAGAGGGACGTTGGTCCTTACCTCACATGTTGAGTGTCCCGATATAATAATTCAGCGTGCTCATCTTTTCATCATCCAAAAAGTCGACAGAGTACCCCGCCTCGGAAACGAAGACGTGACATTTGTGTTTGTCAGCGATGAAGGTTATATCGCCCGCGCTATTCTGCGTAATGGTATGGTACCCAGAGTAGTAGTCCAGGTGCTGTGAATCTGCTTCTCCAATCACTATGATATCGGGCTCCATGGATTCGAGCAGTTCTGATGGGATAGTTCCTGTTTTTCTCCCATGATGTGGAGCAAATAGAACATGGACTTTGGGAACCGAAAGTTCTCCCTTAACCTTCTCCATGAATTCGGTCTCCAAATCTCCCATCCATAGAAATGTGGGCCCATCAGCGTAGGAATACTTAATGACGGCGGAAATGTTGTTGGGGCTGTCGCCTTCCTTCGCAGCATCGAGCGCCTCTTGGTAATGCGGATTCGTCGTCACTGGCCACAGGATTTGGATCCCCGCTGATTGGCGATCGTCGTCGCCTACATTTAACCATTTCCTTCTGCAGTTCTTTTCCAAATAGTACGCTTTAGGCGAGTCTCGCAATTCACGGTATTTGATGAAATCCGGAGTTTCATCTTCCTTGGTTGCTTCATTCTTTACACAGTAGAAATTGGCAATACCCATCTTTGAATCAAGGAATTCCAAGCCAGCAAAATGGTCTTCGTCGGGGTGAGTCGAAATGAACCTTGATATGCCCTTGTCAGACGACATTTGAATCAGCTCGCTTAGAATCCCTTCACGATTGTCGTCAGTTAGTGAGCAGTCAATGATCGTAAAACTGTCAGCATCGTGCATAATATAAAACATGTCACCTTCACCGACCGAGAGCGAACGGATTAAACTCATTTCGATCTCCCTTCAGCGATTAGATGCTGCATCTACCCTTTTCCTGACGTAGTCGCTCTGCTTTCGATACGAGAAGAGAAATATCGCCAAACAGAAAACAGTCGCAATCAGGGCATGATGCTCAGATAGAACCGGCCACACACCCGAGCACCACACGTATCCTCTCAAAGAAAGCAACGAAACAAACAATGCCACGATTGTGCGATATGAATTATTAACCTCTGAAAGGAGGTCAATCTTTTCGTCCTTCTTCGAGGCAGTGACGTAATTGCCATAATCAGCAAACTTCAAAAACGACACTTTCTTAAGAATGGGCTCGATGATTAATGAGCCGATCCTGCTTATAACCATACCAATGAAATAGTACAGGAAACCACCGAGCAGAATGTTTTCCTGGGAGAAGTCCCTCCCCAATAATTCCTTTGAAATTACTACGAAGATCACCCCCGGTAGGAGATAGTTGAAAAGGTTGTACGAAGTTAACTTGTCCATCAGTTCTTTCATGGTTCTCCTCACGAAGCCAGGTTAGATAATCGTGCCACGGCTCTGCAACGCTCTCAGCTTCTCTCCGAGACCTCACCACGGGGGCGGTGGCGAATGACTACAGTGATCTGGTTAGGCGCTGCCCACTTGTGACCCGTCAATGTAAGACCTCCTTGACTCTGTTGAGGGATCGAATTTGCTGCCGCTGGATCATCTGCAAAACCTTCATAACGTCGGCATCTCGATGACATTTTCCGGTAATTGAATTCCCCGGGGGTTCGGCCACACCCAGGAGCAACGGTTCAATGTCTTTCAAGTATCGGACTCTGGCCATTCTATAGATAGCAAATCGATCACACTTGTTCTTGTGCTTTCACTTGTATGGGTATGCAGTCGCCAGAAAAGGTCCTTAGCCAACCCGATGTAGTAAAGAGTCTTTCGATGATAAAGGACGTATAGTCCTGAATAGCCGCGCATCAAGCCCTTCAGCTCCTCGCGAAAGGTTGGCTCAAACAGAAGCTCTCGCGGTAACTGTCGCGATACCCCTTTGATCAATGCGCCCTTAGTGGGTTTGCGCCTTGTTTTGAGTGTTTTCTGTTTTTTCATCGACTCTCCTCTCACGATGCCTTTTTAGCTGTTCTCAGGATTAGCTAGGGCGGTCCCAAACAGATCGACGAACACCATCCAGAGCCGTCGTAATAAGGAACATTGATGAAAGGTATTGCCATTGATCCCAACAGTCAATTGTGTCATTCACACCTACGCAATTATCTGTGATTTCATCCGCAATGATGCTCTTTTCCCGTTCGACACTTGTGCGTTCTTGCCTATGGAGGTTCAGAGCGTTAGCTTGAAATGTTGTTGCTCGACCCGGATCCTGAGTGAGCTGGGATTGAGATGGAGAACCTCGGAGTCGAAAGATGATGGATGTCTCCAGTCTAGAATGTCGGAACAGCCGGAAGAAGAACCTGACCCGATATCTGGGGCTCGTTATACCTCGTTCTCAAGGAAGACGCTCCGGAGATATAGGACTAACGTCGCGAGTCTGTGGTTATCGTAGTTGGACACCCACCCATTCAGCTAATTCATGAGAAGTATATGAATGAGCATGTTCAGCATTACCTGGGGTATCTTGATAAAGAGATGACTATCATGGGGATCCTCTCTGCATTCTGTTTGGCCGTCCCCTCGTTGCTTGTCGAAAGAGTTTTCTCAATCAACAAAGATTCCATGGCATTTGACTTCGTGAGCAGATTGTGGGTCACCAGCTATCCCTGCCTTATCGCCGCAGTGATCCTCATGCTGATTGCAGCGATGTTTTTCTATAAGGAGAGATCTTTACTTGCATGGTACTATGGGCAAACGGCCTTGGAAGGAGCGCTGCCACATTATACAGAGCATCGGATAGAACAGTGGCTTCAGGAGGCTGATTCTTGGGAGGCTTGGTTGCCATACAACACAGCATTCTGGATTTCGATTACGGCAGCGGTCGAATTCATCTTAGCACTGCTTGCCACATTCGTCTCCTCGATGCCGAACTGTCGTCTGGTTTATTGGGCGTTCCCCGTTGTCCTATTGGTGCCTTTCCTTTTTTGGGTAAGGCGCAATTCCATCAAGTTCAAGGGTGAAATGGATCTCCCCTACTTCAGGATTCACTGAAAGGTGTTGCATGGCAAAGCGAATTCCACATGAAAATGTGTACGCAAGAATCGTTGCGTCGAAGATTCATGGCGTTGGTGTGAAGGCTATCCGACCGATCAAGAAAGGCACGCACATCTTTCGGGGCGACAACACCAAGATGATCTGGATCAAGAAGAGCGAGGTAACGGACTTACCTAGAGAAATCAAGAAACTGTACAACGACTTCTGTGTCAAAAAATCAGGTTGGTACGGATGCCCGGCTAACTTCAATTTGATGACTCCTGCCTGGTACTTGAATCATTCCACTACACCTAATGTCGCCATTGACCGGAAGTACGACTTCTATGCACTCAGGAACATCAGGACAGACGAAGAACTAACGGTAGACTATAGCACGTATTCCGAAGTGGGGCGTCGACGCCTAAGAGACTAAACAACGACGCTCCCTCATCCCGCCAAGGAGCGGCGCGCAGCGCGGCATAGGTACTGTAACAGGTGAGGAACTCTCGTGGCCCTCCCTGGGGAATATTGAGTCCTTTGAAAGCGGAAGCGGCTTCGTGGTTTGCGCTGGCCTCATTCACAATAGCCATCACATTAATCTACGTTAAGCGGGAGAGAAGCATGGCACACTATTTCATCAAAGAGAACAAAAGGGAGTTGCTTTGTGTACCCGAC
>DATJQB010000522.1:0-5314 GCA_035506075.1 Bacteroidota bacterium
AGTCCTGGTGGAGGATTTTGATCATCGGAAGCTTGCACAAGATTTTGCGGCCGGTGGCGCGAGTGCGCTCTCCATGCTCACGGATCAGAAGTTCTTCCAGGGCAACCCCTCGTTCATACGGGATGTCAAAGAGATCGTTCCTCTCCCGGTGCTCAGGAAGGACTTCATCATCGACGAGTACCAGGTCTTTGAATCGCGAGTGCTTGGAGCCGACGCAATTCTCCTCATCGTGAAAGCGCTCCCGCAGGAGGAACTTCGTCGGCTTTACAGTACGGCAGTCGCCTTGGGAATGGATGTGCTCGTTGAGACCCACACGCGGGAGGAACTGGACGTCGCGAACTCCCTTGGTGCCGACCTGATCGGCATCAACAACCGGGATCTGGGATCGTTCCGTGTGGACCTCAAGACATCGCTTGATCTTGTCCCGTTCGTCAGGCCGGGTGCCATCGCAATCGCAGAGAGCGGAATATCGGGCAGGCGGGATATCATGGCGCTCAGAAATGCAGGATTCAAAGGCGCCCTTGTCGGAGAGGGACTTGTGACAAAAGCGGACCGACGAGCGGCTGTCCGGGAACTCATTACGGATTGACATGCAGCAGGACCTGTTTGTCAAAATATGCGGCATTACGAACCTCGAAGACGCCAGGCATGCGATCAAGTGCGGAGCGGATGCCATTGGATTTATTTTCTACGAGGAAAGCCCGCGATTCATATCGCACCGACGCGCTGCCGAGATTGTCAGGGCTCTGCCAGAACACATCTCGAAGATCGGTGTCTTCGTTAATGCCGACCTTCGGTTCGTTCGGGAGATCGTGAAACGGGTAAACCTGAGCGCGGTGCAGCTCCTCGGCAGTGAAGCTCCCGATGACCTTGTGAATTTCGAGACGAGCGTCATCAAGGTGTTTCGGGTCGGCAAGGACTTTGATGTTGAAGCGCTGAAAAGCTACATCGTGGATGGATTTCTTCTCGATGCTCATTCAGATGGCGTGTTCGGGGGGACGGGGAAGACGTTCGATTGGAATGTGGCTGTGCGTGCAAAAGACTACGGACGGATCATCCTTTCAGGCGGTTTGTCACCTGACAATATCGAAGATGCGGTGAGATTTGTGCGTCCGTACGGTGTTGACGTCAGCAGCGGTGTGGAGGCGCAGCCCGGGAAAAAAGATCCCGTGAAGGTGCGCGAATTTATCATGCGGGCAAAAAGCATTCCTGTATCCTATGGCGGCGATGAAGAACGTTAGGCAATACATCGGGTCAACGCCGGACGGCTCCGGGCACTTCGGCAAGTACGGCGGCAGGTACATTCCTGAGACCCTGATTCCGGCGGCAGAAGAGCTTGCGGCGAAGTATCTCGAGTTGAAGTCGGACAAGGGGTTCCAGGAAGAAGTCTCGTACTTCCTGAAATACTTCGTCGGACGCCCGACTCCCTTGATGTTTGCCGAACGGCTCACGGCGCATTGCGGTGGCCCGAAGATCTATCTCAAACGTGAAGACCTTTGTCACACAGGCGCGCACAAGGTGAACAATACGGTCGGCCAGATCCTGATTGCTCGACGTCTCGGGAAGAAGAGGATTATTGCAGAAACCGGCGCCGGCCAACACGGCGTTGCCGTTGCAACTGTTTGCGCACGGTTTGGACTCGATTGTGTTGTCTACATGGGAGAAGAAGACATTTCCCGTCAGGCTCCGAATGTCGCACGCATGAAGCTGTTGGGAGCCGAGGTACGTCCGGTGACGGGTGGGAGCAGGACGCTCAAGGACGCGACCAGCGAGGCGATACGCGACTGGGTGACGAACGTTGAAACCACATTCTACATCATTGGCTCTGTGGTCGGGATGCACCCGTACCCAATGATGGTGAGGGATTTTCAGAGTGTGATTGGCAAGGAGACACGTGAGCAGATTCTCCAGGCGGAAGGACGGCTTCCCTCTTCGATCGTCGCATGCGTCGGGGGAGGAAGCAACGCCATGGGGATCTTCTATCCGTTTCTCAACGATGCAGATACGATTGACATGGTTGGTGTTGAAGCGGCGGGGCTTGGAATTCAGACCGGCCAGCATGCGGCTCCGCTTTCAGCGGGATCACCGGGTGTGCTGCACGGGGCGATGCAGTATCTTCTGCAGGATGAGCAGGGGCAGGTGAAGATCGCACATTCGATCTCCGCTGGACTGGACTATCCAGGTGTGGGACCCGAGCATTCATTTCTAAAAGATGAAGGGCTCGTACGGTATGATTCTGTCACGGACGAAGAGGCACTGGAGGGATTTCGACAGCTCAGCAGGCTTGAGGGGATACTTCCCGCGCTGGAGTCATCACACGCGATAGCCTACGCTCTGAGAACTGCTCCGAAGCAGCCGAAGGATAACATTCTCGTCGTCAATCTCTCCGGCAGGGGAGACAAAGACCTCGCCACGGTCATGAAGGCGTTCGGCGTGTAACGACGTCCGCGGTCGCAACGTCTTCGATAATTTTCAAGACTTCTTTTGCCTTATCCAGCGCATTGAACTCTTGTACGCGTTTTTCTCCCGCCGCAATAAGCTCAGTTCTCAAGACGTTGTCCGTGAGGATCCGCTGCAGTCCGTCGCGAATCTGTACAACGTTTGACGGATCGACGAGGACTCCGGCGTTCCCAACAGCCTCAGGAAGTGACGATGTGCTCGAACAAAGGACCGGTGTCCCGCATGCCATGGCTTCGATCGGCGGGGCGCCGAACCCTTCGTACACGGACAGGTATGCAAAGGCAGATGCGAGACTGTAGAGCACAGGAAGCTTCGACTGATCAACATACCCAAGCCGGAGAATCCTCCCGGGCATTTTCAGGGCATCGATTGAACGAATAATCTCATCGGAATACCAGCCGGGAGCCCCCGCAAGAACGAGAGCATATTCCTCCCTCAGTTGTTCCGGGAGTTGAGCATAAGCTTCTGCGAGCCTGGCCACATTCTTGCGCGGCTCGAGGGTGCCGACGTAGAGAATGAACTTTTCAGGCAAACCAAGTTGTTGCCTCATCGCGCTCAACACCGCACAATCATCCACCCGCTTGAATTGTTCGCCAACCGGCAGATAGACGACGTCGACACGATCGGGGTCGATCCTGTAGTATCTGAGAATATCCTCTTTCGTGGCCTGTGAATCGGCGAGGATGCGATCGGCGACGCGCACTGCGTTGCCGACAAAAATGCGCTGCCAGAGTCTCATCTTCAGTGTGAAGGTCTCGGGAAACGCATAGCTCACGAGATCATGAATGGTGACGACGCATTTCGTCCGATGACTGCCGCCATGCTGTCGCGGCGCTCTCCGCAGGACAGGCAGAACATAAGCAGGCGAGAAGTAGACATCGATCTTGTGGCGTGAAAATGAGAAGGGGAGGATGAAATTTTCCCAGAACCTGTTTGGACCCATCCCGGCAAACCGATTGACCATCACCTTCGTGAGATTTGGTGCTTCGATTGATGATGTGTCTTCCAACAGGTAGAGTGTATAGGTATTTTTTGAGTCGATTTGCAGCAATGAGCGGACGAGGCGCTCAGCGTAGACGCCAACACCTGTTCTGTTCCGTACAATCGTACGACCATCGATTGCGATGTGCATGGTTTGTCTCTCTCCGTCAGAATTTGGTGGTCGATCTGAGAGAAAAGACGAGAGCTTTGATGTCCGAGAATGTCATTACCCGAAGCAGCAGCAGGGCCGCAAGGTAAATTCCGACACTCCCCCCAAGCAGTACAAGCACATGGATATCCGGCTTCAACACGAGCAGCGGAAGAAGGAAAAGACACGCCGCGGCGATGCGGAGGAGCGGCCGTATGGGGAAGGACGATCGGAATTTCTTTCTCATTTTGATGAACAGGAGTACGAATCCAAGCAGCGCAGTCAGCAATGTGTTCACAGATGCGCCAAGCTGTGCGTACCTCGGAACAACAAGAACATTCGCAATAACGTTAAACGCGGCGCTCAGGATGGTGACCTTCAAGACGTATGGTTGCTCATCGATCGCACCGAGAGTGTTCCCGTAGAAATTCGTCAGGAACACGATTGGAAGAAACCAAACTAGGATCGACAGGCACTCAGCTGTGGGGGAGAACTCGGGTGCAAACAACAAGCGAACGATGTCACCTGAAAGCATCGTGGTGATGATTGCTATTGGCATCGCGATAAGAAGCAACTGGACAATACTCCGCTGCACGACGGTTTCCACTTCCTCGCGATGTGCGGTGTAGTTCTGGCTGGCAAATGGGAAAACCGCGCCGGTGATTGCGAGTCCGAACATTGTGAGCGGGAAAATCAGGTTATATGCCGCACGGTAGACGCCGGCAGCATCGTCGCCTATGAATTTTGAAATGAGGACAGTGTCGAAGTTGAAGTAGATGGAAGAAAAAATCGTCGCGAGCGCGAATGGGAGCCCTCCCCGGAGCATTGCCATCATGTGGGCAAAATCACCCACAAGAATCGGCCTCGTAAAGCGGTACCGGATCAGGACGTGGGTCAGCGAGACAAAGACAATATTGACCACTGCCATGACCGCGAGGAGCGACAACAGACCCGTATCAAGCGACAGCGACACCACGATCACGATAAACTCGGCCACGCGGGCGAGCGAGAGCATGCCCGTTTCATATCCGACCCGGTTGATTGCCCGGAAAAATGAGGCGAACGTCGTCCAGTACGTGCGGAGGAGCGTGATAAGCCCTGCGAGGACGACCATAAAGAACCGTTCCGAGCCGAAGACGTCGAGAACACCTGTTGTCAGTGACATCACGAGGAAGACGAGAAACGTCAGCAGTCCCTTCCATGAGAGGACGGCCCCGAGCTGCTTTGGTATCTCCTCTTCGGGCAGCCTGGGAACCTCGCGCATGAGATACGTGTCCATTCCAAGGTCGCACAGAGGAATGAACAGCGCTGTCAGTGCGAATGCATAATTGTACACGCCGAACAGTTGCGTGCCAAGATACTTGGCAAGGAGGATGAATGAGACAAATGCGAGAGACTTCGTGAAGACGTGGAAGGCGATAAGAAGGACGGAATTTTTCAGTACGGAGGAGCTCTCAATTCTCGGTGGTGCTGCCGGGGATGAGGCCATGGAAAAAAGCGGTTCCTTGGATTCGTTCCTGTCTGTTTCCAGTTCTTCGGAGGATAAGTTATCGACGAGAAAATACTCAATTCGCCGGGCTTTCGCAAGGACATTGCTTGAGTTTCGTACGTTGTGTGAGTATATTCTTGAAGACCGCCGAGGTTCCCTCTCACGTCCATCCCGGATCATGGCCCGCATTTTCATTGACGCCCGTAAATACTTCGATTTCGGCATCGGGAGTTACA
>DATJQB010000523.1:0-12365 GCA_035506075.1 Bacteroidota bacterium
CCACTTCGAGTCGGTCAATTTGCCCGGATTTGCGCGGTGGATGAAGATTCAGTCAGAAGAAGAGAACGAACACGGGATGAAGTTCTTCCACTACGTGTATGAGCGTGGAGGGAAGGTCGTCCTTGAAGCAATTGCGAAGCCTCCCGTGGATTACAAAGCTCCAGTGGAAGTCATGAAGAAGGTTCTGGAGCACGAGAAGAAGGTGACGGGGACCATTGAAGCGCTGTACGAGCTTGCAATGAAGGAAAAGGACTATCCGACACAAGTCCTGCTCCACTGGTTCATCAAGGAGCAGGTGGAGGAAGAGAAGAACGCGTCCGACCTCATCGAGATGCTCAAGGCCATTGGCGATGCGCCGGCGGGGCTTGCCATGCTCGACGCCAGGGTTGGTGCGAGGGCAAAAGGCTGATTCTTTTTCATCACGTTTACAAACAGGAAAGCCCGGTCGATAATCGATCGGGCTTTTTTTTACTCTGACGTGCGCGCCGTTTCGGATTGAACTGCGCGGTCGGGCCGGGGGGGCGATGGTCGTTACTGGCGAATGAAGAACCGGAGCAGTTCACGTGCGACGAGCTTGTTCCCCTCGTCGTTGAGATGGACGCCGTCGGTCGTCAGGATCCCCTTTTCCTTGTTCTCCGGATTGTTCAGGGCGAGGTAGTGGTGGAACGCCAGCTGGAGATCACAAAGTTCTGCGCCGAGGTCGTTCGCGACCTTCCGGCTGATTGCCGCATACTCCTTCAGCATCGGGTCCTGCGCGTTCGACGAATCGCGTTTTTCGCCGATCACACTCGGCGTACAGAGAATAACTCCCGCCCCTGAATACTGGATTCGTGCGATTATTTCCCGCAGTCCCGCCTCATACTGTTCCTTGGTTGTTCCTTTGAGATTCTTGAGGTTCCAGTGCCAGACATCGTTGATGCCGATGTAGATCACAACGACGGAGGGTTTTTTCGAAAGCACGTCTCGAACGAGCCTGCTTTGAAGGTCGGTGACTTTGTTGCCGCTGATGCCCGCGCCAATGACATCAAGGTTGAGGTCGCGGAACTGCGCGGAAAGCTCCGTCCGGATGATTGAAACGTACCCGTTGGGTTTCACGCCCTGCTCGGTAATCGAATCTCCGAAGAAGATAATCCGATCTCCCTGACGTAACGTCATTCGTTCTCCGGTGCAACATGAAAGTGTGAACGCCGCGAGGAACACGAAAGCATATGTGTGGAAAATTCTCATTGCGGTCTCCCGTGTTCGTTGTTGTGACCGCGGACCCAACGTTGCAGGATTACTGGTGGGTGAATGGCTGTGTCTTCAGAGTAGAGTTTTTTTCGGAGAATCACAAATTCGTCACCGCGGACCGGCTCATGTCGTGATTGCCCGGATTTCGTCGCCAACGCTGAGCACGCCGGCCTCTTCGTGGATGAGATTCTGGCCGAAGTAGACCTTTGAATCACGCGTTCTGTACGAGCTGAGCGTTCGAATTGGTTCTTTTCCGGTCTCAGCTGTATTCTGGTCCACTGTCGGTACTGTACACCTCGCACACGGCTTTGCAACACGCAGCGTGACAGCGCCGATCTGAATTGCCCGCCAGGTGTCCTCTTCGAAAGCATACGATCCGTTGACAACGAGGTTTGGCCGGAAGCGGTTCATGGGGACCGGCTCGGCAAGGCGTTCATTCAGATCCTTCAGGGACGCCTCTGAAAGCAGCATCAGGGGGAATGCGTCGGCAAAACCGACGGCAGTCTTCGGCGGGGCATATTTGAGGTTTACAAACCTTGAGGGCTCCTCGGGCATCCGGACAAGCCTGCAGCGCGTTCCGAGCACCTGACTGAACCAACGCGAGGAATCGTCTCCCGTGTCGACAGCATCAAGGCTGTCGTCAAAGATCTGAACGCGCATCGTTGGGCCGCCGCTGTGCACAGGTACGGACAATGCCCCTATGCCGCGGCTTGTCACAGATAAGTAATCATCCTGCAACGCCACATGAATGAGAGCCATGGCAGGCAGCGTTCTCTGTGTCATGAACTGCCCCTGCTCATCGACGACCATCCACCGGCGATCGAACTCCAATCCACGGTCATCAAGCCGGGCGGATTGGAGGGAAATTCCTTTCGTGGACTTGATCGGGTAGATGTTGATTTGCGTGAGCTTCAGCATGTGCCTTTGGTGTCGTTGGCGATTCGTATACAGAGCATCAGGATGCCGGCGGAGGGTTGAACGTCAGGCGCAGATGGATGATCTCCGGTGTGTTGCCAAGCCTTACCGGCGGGCCCCACGTCCCGACGCCGCTCGAAACATAGATGTGCGTCTGCCCCTTCTTCTTGTATCCCCAGCTCACTTCGTATATCGCGTTTGTGATTGCGTTGAAGGGCCAAATCTGTCCGTGATGTGTGTGCCCGGATAACTGGACGTCGGCTCCCTGTTCGACAGACTCGTCGAGGCCGAACGGTTGATGATCCAGAACGATGATCGGGAATCGCCTATCAATGCCTGCCATCAACTCCGCGAGAGGCTTGCGCTTCTTTCCGTTGAATTGTGAGATGCTTCGATCTTCCCTCCCCACGAGGACGATGGTGCCGTTGACGTTGAGCGTTTCATCGCGCAGCACTCTGATGCCGTGCTCCGTCAGGTACTTGTAGGCTTCTTCCACACCGCCGATGTATTCGTGATTCCCCGTGATTGCATACACTCCGTACTTTGCCTTGATCGTCCGGAGCATTTCGCCGAGGTTTTGATTGATCACAGGCGCGAGGTCTTCATCGACGATGTCACCGGGGAAGAGCACCAGATCGGCATGGATGCTGTTGATCTTCTCGACAATTGTGTTCAGCCGCTCACGCCCGATAATGGTCCCCAGGTGAATGTCGGAGGCGACTGCAATATCGAGGGTTTTGATGGAGTCGGCCTGCTTGGGAATGCTGATCTCGAGCGTCCTGATACGCGGATTCCGTGCATTGATAAATCCCGCGACGATGGCGATCGTAACCGCGGATGTCAGAACGACCGCGAGGACCGCTTTCGTCCGAGCAATGTCGGCGGTGATGAACGCGGGGAACAATGGAACAATGTGATTGACAAGCCGCAGAATATCGATGAAGAGAAGCGACAGCGCAAAGTATGCGAAGGCAGCGAACCAGAAACTTCCGACCCACACGACCGCGGTGCTGAACGGCGTAATGGCGATCCGTTCAAGAAAACGTCCGGCAATAAACGACATGGCAATCAGCCAGAATGCCGCGGCAAACGGAGCCCTCCAGTGTGAATCGGCCGGTATCGCATGCCACCCCCTGAGAAAGATGTAGAAGTTGATGAGCCCGTAAACAAGGAAAAAGATCGAAAAGAAGATGATGAAGTTGATGCGGTTCATGTTCCTCGCAGTGTCGGTGTTCGTCAAGGCAGTAATCGTTTCAGAAGCTGGATCTGACCAGCGTGGTAGACGTCGTGTGAAGCTATGCCGGCGATGATTGCCAGTGTGCTCACGTTTGATCCAACCGGCTTTTGCAGGAGCTGGTCCGCTCGCAGCGATGCGACAGCCTCAAGAACCGAGTGGTGACAGGATTCGAGCAGGGCAATGTCGTGCTTCCATGCATCCTCAGAAAGTTCGATCGGTCGCTCAAACCAGTTGCTTCCCTTCAGAGGGAAGGTTCCTTTTTTTTCCCCGAGAAGTCGCCTGCGGACGATGTATTTCCAGTACGCGCAGTGGAGAACGATTTCCCAGATATTGTGCCTTCCCTTGGCGGGCCGATGCGCGGCTTCGCGCGCAGTCAGTCCCCGTATGGATCCGCGGAGATTTGTGCCGTGCCATGCTTTCGAATCATACGACTGCCTGAGAAGAAACAACAGATCATCGATTTGTGGCGAAGATGTTCTGGCCAATTTCGTGCGCTTCACGTGTTCCCTCACCAAAGGTTGGGAGTTCATAGAAAAACAGTGGAACAGCGTCCGGAGTTTCGTAGACGCAGATACTGCGGCAAGCGACTCGCGGACATAATGTACGAAAACTTGACGAAAGCCTCGCAATCAAATCGGGAAGAGCGGATCCGGGAGACCGCCCTGCGCGTCGATGGCCGGACCGGTCTCCTGGAATGAAGACGGATAACGTCCAACCAAATTGCATTGGGAGGGACGAACCATGTCGCTGGAACGTCCCGGTGACGCAACGTGATGGTGGCGGCGGATTTCCCCTGGAGTTCAGGAAGTTGTTGTCGCGGTGCGTCTTTTCGAAGCAGGGGGCTACGCTCGCTTCAGGATGGCGATCGAAATATCGTCCCAGGCGCGGGCTTCGCCGATGAAGCGGTCGACCTCGGCCAGCAATCGATCGCCGATTTGCTGCGCGTTATAGGCATTGAGTTGAGGAAGAAGGTCGAGGACGCGTTGCTCGCCGAAGAACGTTCCTTCGAGGTTCCGTGCTTCTGTCAGCCCGTCGGAGTAGATGAGCAATATATCACCAACACCAAGCTCGAGCTGCTGTTCTACAAACGTGGCTTGTGGCGAGAGTCCGAGTGCGATGCCCCCCTTGGCGGTTTTTTCGATCACGCTGCCGCGCAACAGGAGGGGAGGGAGATGGCCCGAGTTCACCATGCGAACCGACCCGGAATCGGGTTTCAGCTCTGCGTAGACCACGGAGGCAAAAAGGTTCGGCAGGCTGTCGCGGCAAAAAATGAAATTCAGTTTTGAAGCCAGGTCTGCGAGAGGGAAAATATCCGGCGCGAGCGCCCGGATGGTCGATTGAAGCTTGGCGGTGAGCAGCGCCGCGCGCAGCCCCTTCCCGGCCACGTCGCCGAGCGTGATGCCCACGCGATCGGCGGACATCTGGATAAAATCAACAAGATCGCCTCCCACCTCATTAGCAGAACGCGTGTAGAGCCACAGACTCCACCCCGAAACCTGAGGAGAGCGCTCGGGCATGAGTGCGTTCTGAACAGCGTGACCTGCTTCAAGCTCCTCGTGAGCAAGCAGTTTGTCTTTCAGTTCGAGCATGAGAACGAATAGCAGGATGAGTGCACCGAGAACGTGGAAGCCTTCAAAGTGCGCGCCGTTCCGATCGCTCTCAATAGTCAGATTTGATGCGAGAAAGAACACTGCAGCCAGAAGGAGGATGCGTCGTGCCGGGGTGAGCTTGAGGAACAGGCCTTCAAGGAACCACCACGCCATGAAGAGCCATCGCTTCACCTGCTTCATGTTCTTGAGCCGAAGCTGCCGCTCTTCGGTGAGCATGAACTCTTTCAGCTCCGAGAAATCACGCTGGAGGGAGCTTTGGATATCGGTACGTCGGAAATCGTTGAGAATGGTCTTGCCAAGATTCTGCTGCCCGTCAGAGGTGGAATTGCCAGAAGTCATAGCTTCACGATGTCAAAAGGGGGAAGTTGGGGATATCATTAGGACGGCATAAATGCCGGAAAGTTATAGTCGATCGCCAAACTCCCGGAACGAAGCTCTTAACGAGCCCAAAAGGCGTCTCAGGACCCGGGTGGCCCAATGAATGAAGCCGTTGTCAATCAGCAGAATTCCGATCCCGATGCCAAGGCCCACGAGGAACTCATATTTCGCATTCGCAAGGGCGGAATCGAAAATGCTGGTCGTGACCTTGTGGCCGACCGCTGAATACAGCAGGGACACCAGAACGGTCGCGAACGCAAAGAGGATTGCGAACATCGTCGCCAGAACGAGCGGCTGGAGGTTTCTGTGTGTCACCGTCTTTGTGTAGAACAGTTCGAAGAACCCGTAGAGCGCAGACGCAAGGGCTGCAAAGAACAGGAAATCACCCGCCAGCCTGAGAAGACCGTTCTGTCGAAAGAGCAATCCGAAGCTGACGACGAAAAGCACGAGAAGCACGGCAAACGCATTTCTCCGGCTGACGCGCAGCGTGTAGAAGAAAATGGAACCGGCAATGCTGAACATGACAATCTGCGATTGCCAGAACTGTGGATGAAAGACTCCCCCCTGGAAAATCACCAGACCCACGATGAAGCAGCACACGAAAGAGACGAGGGACTTACCAAGAATTGTTGCGACAACCGCGGCGTTCGATTGCATGGAGGCCTCCTCTCAGGAGAACCGTCAGGTGATCTCAAAACACGAACGGTATGAGACGTTTCGTCGTTTCTGCATACTGCTGATATTCCGGATAACGCTCCCGCACAAGAGTTTCTTCGCATGTGATCCTGAGCCATGCACCCGCGCTCACCAGGCATCCGAAGAGTACATTCGATATTGAGAAACTTCCCGCGACGGCAGCCCAGATGAATAAAAGCACAGACGCATAGATTGGATGCCGGATGAACGAGTATGGCCCGTTCGTGACGAGTCCTCCCTCGGTTGGCGCAGCGGAAAAATGGAAACTCCGGGCTTTGAATGTTGCCCGGGCCCAGATCATGAGACCGATCGCCGCACATTGGAGCACGATGACCACGGGCGAATAGCAGAAGAGCCCACGGTTGAACCAGAGCAGAAGCAAGCCCGCGACCATCAGGGCATAGCCAAGAACGGAGACGGTGTTCATCGATTCCCGTTTCATGGTTCGGATTCCGCTTGATTTGCTTTCACGCCGAACGTTCCATCAGCGTCCTCACGTGCTTTCTTGATCGCCTGATTGACAGCGTCGCCGAACGGGCATGTCAGGATCTTGCCGTACCACGTTGATTCTGTAACGAGATCGCCGACAGACTTTTCGACTCCCATGTTTTCGAACGGCGTTCCGGGTCCCCTCAGTACACGCGCACTCGCCGAAAGCTTCACGCTCTTCGTTCGCCCTCCGCGCTTGATCAGGAAGAACGCAAGGTAAATACCCGGCTCATATTCTTCCCAGTAGTTCGGCTTCGAAGCAGTAATACGTTCCTGCAGCCGCCGGGTGTCCAGATCGGACAGTGGGGTCTTGTTGTAGAGACACACGACAATATACTCTTTGAGTTTTGCGAACATTGTGATCTCCAAAAGCGAACTGATGCTTTATTTGAAATCGAACATCGCACACGTTGCCAGCCGCGGCCTGGCGATTCTGAATCGTCTATCTCATGCCGTTGTCGAAATAAGCCTCGGCGGACACGAGAAAACCGGATTGAACAACGAACGGCCCGCTCTCAGCGGCGAGCGGAGATTCTTCAACCCTCAGATAGTACGTTCCGGGCGAAAGGAGAATCGTGAATTCTCCCTTGTCACTCGTCTTCTTATCAAAAAGTACGTGCCGTTGACCATCAAGAACCAGGATCGTGCTCACCTGCTCGAGATGGGGAGGCACCCAACCGCCCGGAATCGGCCCGGCGTGCGACATCAACAGGACCTGACCTGCCAGACCCGTGTCCTGTGGAACCGATACTCCTTCGTCGCGGCAACCGGGGAACAAGCAGACGGCGACCGCGAATCCGATCGCTCCTCTGAGCCGGTGGATCATTGCATGTTCCTGATTCGGACTGCAATTCCGGGTTCAGACGACATCAGCTTCACGAGCTGCGAGGTATCCGTTTTCCCGAAATGGTAGGGATAGAGGATCTTGGGATGAATTCTCTTGGCTGCCTCTGCGACCATCTCCGGTGTCATCGTGTACGGAAGATTCATCGGGAGAAACGCTATGTCGATCGTGCCGAGGTTCGACATCTCAGGTACGTTCTCGGTGTCACCGGCAATGTATATTCTCTTGCCTCCAATGGTCAAAACGTATCCGTTCCCATGTCCCTTCGCATGAAATGGGACTCCCTCGCTTCGCATGTGGACAATGTTGTACGCAGGCACGGCTTCCACCTTGATGCCCGCAACGGTTTTCGATTCCCCGTTCTTCATGACGGTACCGCCGCGTGCTGTCGGCAGGCAGGCTTCCGAACAGAGAATCTGTGTTGTTGATTTCCTGCACCCTTCGATGGCGAGGCTGTCGAGATGATCGCCGTGTTCGTGCGTGACGACGATGATGTCGGCTTTCGGCATCCTGGAAAAATCGGCGTAGCGGCTTACGGGATCGGCGTAGATGGTCGTGCCTTTGAATTCAAACATCACTGAGCCATGGCCGAGGAAGCCGATGACTATCGGACCACCGGCCGTGGTGAGCGTGTCGGTTTCGTACCTCGGCTGCCCCGATGCCGGGAGGGCCAAGACGAGAAGCAATGTTGAGATGAGGACTATCGTTTTCATAACCCAGCTCCTTTGTAAATGAGAACAGCCGTTGATGACTCAGTGGTCCCCGAATTCAATGGTTTGCGGGTCACGCTCGGTTTGAACGACCCGCCATTCCTGTTCTTCGGCGTTGAAGTCGGCTATTTTCGCCAGAGGCATCTTGATGTACTTTCCAGAACCCGTCGCCGCAACTTCTCCATCGGGAAGCAGGAGTTCCCCCGTTCCTTCGAAGAACCGGCTGGTATCGCTCGTAATCCTTCCGACGACACGGAGCTCGACTCCGAGCGGGATTGGTTTCCTGAACTTCGTAGTAAACTCGACAGTCACTCCCCACAGCATCTCTTCATAATGCATCATGATCGCACGCCCGATGGTTTCATCGAGAACCGCCGTGGTGATTCCGCCATGAAGCCGCCCCGGGTAACTCTGGTGACGCTCTGAAGCTGTGAAGATGCAAACGAGCTCTTTGTTGTCGAGCTCGTAGAATGACCCTGCCAGGCCGAAGGAATTTTTCAACCCGCAGACAAAACACATCTTGCTGTTCTGTTGTTTTCCCGTTACGTGGTGATGCAAAGTCAGGATCTCCGTTTATGAGAAGAAGCGTTTGGATGCGTGGGTCTCCATCTATGCACAGTGCGAACCGCGCAGCTCTGCGTCGGTCCCGGGCCGATGCGTCTCAGGAAAGCTCGGATGGTGAGGGGAGAGGATGGAGACCAGAACCAATCTCAAAAACACTCATTGACGACGAGAGAATGTCACGCCAAGCTCCGCCGAAAAGTCGTCACGAATCAACAAATTGATATTCTCTTTGCGGCTTCGCGTCGTTGTGCCGAAGGCATCACTTCCCCAAAGGGGTCTCCAAAGAGGACCCTGAAGGGGACTTTTGGATGCGACGCGAGTATTTTTGAGATGGCCTCTGCACTATGTGTCCCTGCAGTGCTTTCAGGAGAACGCGTGAAAAAGGTAAAGGAAAAAGGGGGGAGTGTCAACAAAGGGACATCGGTGCAGAAGTGCAACGCTGTTCCGGGCACGAGGGGACGACGGCTGTTCCCGGCCTGAACTCACAGACTCCATCTCCAGACTGTTCCATCCTCCGGATCGACGACTTCGCCCGAGCATGTCATCCCTAATTTCCTCAGGATGTGTGTTGAAGCGTTTTCTTCGGGAAGCGTGTGTGCGATGACATGCTCGACATCAGGTGAGGAACGTGCCGCCTGGAGGAGCATCGATGCCATCGCGGTGGCATATCCCTGATGTTCATATTCCGGAAATGTGAAGTAGGCGATCTCCACGGATCTCGTGTGATCCGGCGGTCCCTTAAACGCGCATGTCCCGACGATCACGCGGGTCTCAACATCCAACGTGAGATAGCCGAACCACTTCGAATCACCCCCCACCGATGTCATCAGCTTCGTTGTCTGTGTGATGACGTCGAGCAGGATCGATGAGCTGCCCCCGATGCTGAGGCGGTGTTCGGCGCAGAACTCATCGGTCCCCTGCTGCAGAGAGCGAAGCGTCCGTGCATCCAGATTTATCATCGAGATCTTTTTCACGGATCGAGTCTGAGCTCGGGTTTGTATGCCGCTATGATCTCGCCGACGGATCGGTCTTCGGGGCGGGCCAGGAAAGGCTTGAAGTGTTTCACAAACCAATTCGGTCCCATGATCTTTGCTCCTGCGTCGGCGCTTTCGGCGTCTTTCCAGAAAATGATCACGATCGCGTGCGTACTGTCCACCTTCACGAAAAAGAAATCCCTGAACCCCGGGAGCTTCGAGATGAGCGGAACCCCGTCTTCCTGAACGATCGTCCGCAGGTCATCGATCGGTATTGTGAAATGAAGATGATTAACGACTGCAACCATGAGTGCTCTCCTGCAAGTGATAGGTTATGTCATCGGGCTGCTGCGATGTCGTTGATGAGCACCTTGCCATGGTCGACGATGACAGTGTCAGTCCGGCTGAGCTTGCCGTACGACACTCCGTTGACGGTGAGTTGATCGTCTTCGATACGTACATCGGCATCCAGGCACGGCTTGAACCGGTAAGATGGTCTGCCACTTTCGCTCCTGAGTGTTTCCGGAGGGGGCACGCTTGTCCTGTAGCAGTCGGTGACAATGACGACGTGGCTGCCCAGCTTGCTTTCGACCCGGCCAAGGAAAAGATTATTCGATTTGCTGCAACCCGGGCCTGAGAGGCAGAGTGCAGCAAGTGGAAGCATTGCGATGGAGCGCACGCGCATCATGATCCTCCTGCACTGCGATACGGTACTCATTCGGCGATGATCGTACCCTTCATGCCGAAGTGACCGAGACCGCAGAAGTGTGAACAGCGAAATGGGTACTCACCCTTCTCGCCTACATAGAGCTCGATCTCGCGGGTGGTTCCTTCTTCTACCGTCTGATCGATGCCGAAGCGGCTTACCTCAAATCCGTGCGTCCCCTCATGGCTCGTCACCTCCAGATGCAGGAGCGTGCCGGCCCTGACATGGATGACGTCCGGTACGAAACGGAACCGCTCGGCGCTCAGCGCAACTGTCTGTCGCGGGGTGGTGGAGAGATCGAGACCCGGCGGCACGGCGGCGATGTGAGAGGATGAGGAACAACCGGAGTACAATACCAGAATGATGAGCAAAGTGCAAGAACGAAGCAGTTGTATCACTGATCGTGCCGTGATTGAATTGTTATGAAGTTTGTTCACCATTCGAGCAGAGCTCCTTCGACGGCGAGGCCGGGACCCAAGGCAAGCATGATTCCCTTGTCACCCGGTGTTGCGCGGAGGCCGGCACCGGTCTCATGCATCACTTGTTCCAGGACGAACAACACGGTGGGGGACGACATGTTGCCGAAATTGCGCAGCACATGTTTGCTGTGGCGAACCTGGTCATCCGTGAGGCCGAGCTCGGACTGAATATTGTCGATTACTTTGCGGCCGCCGGAGTGAAGAATCCAGTGGTTGATCTGATCCTTCGACAGTTGTGCCCGATCCAGCATCCGGTTGATGAGTGCGCCGGCAAGCCCTCCGGCGAGATCGCGAATATCTTTGGAAAGAATGATTCTCAGCATTCCCTGCCGCTGCTCGAACCCGACTGTTTCGATCATCGAGGGCTCGAGGTGCGTGTCGAAGCGCGAGATCTTCGGGGTTGCAGAACTATCGGTCATGCCGACGAGAACCGCCGCCGCACCATCCCCGCAGATGGCGTTGCCGACGACCGTCTCAAGTGAGTCATCGAGGTAATAACACGCCGAACATATTTCGATGGCCACGACAAGCGCCTTGCGATCCGGGTAGCTGCGGACGAAATCGAACGCGCGCTGAAGCCCCGGCATCGCGCCGGCGCATCCCATGCCGAGCAGGTCGGCACGTTGAACGTCGTTTCTCAGTCCAAGCTCGCGGATGTACAGCTCGGCGAGGCCCGGACAAAGATAGCCGGTACACGAGACAGCAATGATGCAATCGACTGACGCAGGGGTTACACCTCCCGCCGAGAGGCACTTCTCGATCGCCTCAACACCGATTTCGACGGCGCCGCGTTTGTATCGTTCGTGCAGTTGATCGACGGTCTCGAGGGATGCAAAGGATTCGGCATCCAGGTAGAGGTGCCGGAAGTCGATGTCGCTGTTCAGGAAGATCTGGCGGATGCGCGCGTTCTGATAGAACGCAGAGTACTTCGCGGCGAGATTATAAATTTGTTCCTGAGGGTACCGGTTCGGCGGATTTGCCGAGCCGATTGCCAGGATGCCCGGGAGGATGCCCGGCCGTTTGGTGTCCATGCGGTTCTCCTGTCATCGTCGATCGTGAGGGGCAGGAGATGCGAATCGCGCTACGATTTTTTCCTGCGCGCAACGGCGTCGATATATCGGTTAAAGGATTCTGGTTGGCCGGGGGGTGCAATCTCGAACGTAATTCTCATGGAATCGGTTCCTTGTTTGGCGTTGGTCAACCTGAAACGGGGTGCGCCGGGGACGATGTCACTTATAAAGACAATTGAAGTTGAGTCCTTCGAAAACGTGACAGTATAGTTGATCACATGCTGTTCGTTGTCGAAATAGACAGCCCGGACTTTGTCATTTTCGTGATAGACTACCATGAGGTCGTTATGCGAAAAAGCCGGGCGGTCCTTCGTCGCCGGATAATTCGCGAAGTTCTTCCGGACGAGTATCGTGTTCTGAAGATCGGGAGTGAATGTGAACCCGCCCGATCCTTCTCCGGGGCTGCCTGTTCCCTCGCCAATCCACTCGCCGATGAGCCACTGATATCCTTCCCACGTTACGG
>DATJQB010000524.1:0-2267 GCA_035506075.1 Bacteroidota bacterium
CCGGAATGTCTGGAAAAGTATTTTGCCGCCTTCATGGAGAAACGGAAACAAGGTCATCACGAGGAATTCCTCTGCGCCCGTTGAGATAGGGTTTTTGGTGGAGTCGTTGCTGTGCCCGTCGGCGGGAAGAGGATAATCGACCGGCACGAAAGCAGTATCATCTTCCAGCGTTACAGTCGGGCTGGTGCCCGCGCGCTTTCGACTGCGGCAAGAAGCGAATAGTGGTCAGGCCCTGGTTTCCCGATTTATCGTCCTGCTTTTGGGAACCGCTTGCACATGCGTCGCCTCCCACGCTGTGCAAAACCCGGAAGCAGGACCTTTTCTTTGTGCGATTGTCGGAGCGAACGTACATTGACAGTGAGGTGGGAGATTCCTACCTTTCAATATGCCGCAGACACAATTAATGGAAGGAATGTGAACATGGATGTCAGTAAACTCACGGAGAACGTCAAAGGGAAAATTGCCGGCGCTTCAGAGCTCCTGGGAGGGCTCAAAGACGATGCGAAGGAGAAGTTCATCAACTATGTGAACGGACTGGGTGATATTCTGCCGGTCGTCGCAGAAACGGGATATCGGCTGAAGGGGATCGATATGGAAATGTCAATCCCTCCCGGGGTTGATATGCACTTTGAGAAATTCAAGAATGTCTCGAAAGAAAACATCGACAAAATTCTCGAAGCCAACAAGGATAAGGACTTGCTCCGGTCGCTCGTGAAGGCCCTCGTTGCGGCAGACGAATTCCACAACCGGTTGAAGATCGGCGGCCTGAAGCTCACGGATCTTTCTGTGAACCTGAGCATTCCTCCGAAGGTGACGATAAAGTTTGTCAAAGAGAAGGACTGAACATCCCCCAATCTCTGAAGCCCTGGCAATCACCGTGGATTGTGCATTGAGTCCATCCCGGGGATCATGATCATCTATTCGCACTTCGCAGTCTGAAAATCATCCGATTTATATTGCATATGTCCGGCGGCTCTCTTACATTCAGGGAGCTGGCGGATGGTGTGGATTCCACAACTACGGCCTCCGCTGGTTGAGTTTCTTTCCGATCGGAGATTACTCCTTCGCTCTTTTTGCCCCTCTTTCCCGCCATTCGGATATCGGCTCTTGAACGATCCTGGCATTCAGTAGACCAAGCCCCAACTCCTCAAATTACGCTTACTTGGATTGGCTCGCTATTCCCACTCATCAAGTAAGAGTGGCTGACCCCGGTCTCGCTGTCGAATTCCTGAAGCACTCTATCGATCCAAATAATTAGGTTCAACTTACCCATCATTTACACAGCGAGGTATACCATGAAAAGTGTTCTCATAGTGTTGTTGGTCTTCGCGACGGTTGTAATGCTCAACGCGCAGGTGCCGCAGGGAGGAGGAACTCCCAAGGCCGGCGCGATCGCCGCACAGGCAAAACAACCCAGCATCCAGCGCGTGACAACCACCCTCGGTAGTGCACACAAGATAACGTACCAGGGGGTGCTAAGCTACGTGGACAGCCACGGCAAGACAAAGATAATGAAGAAGGGAACATACTCGGTTCGGTTTGAATTGTACGACGACGCGGTCGGCGGCTCAGTACAGGATTCGCACACCTACAGCATCACAACCGATACGAAGGGGGTTTATACGAAGACTCTCGGTGAGGACGGAACCGACCAGGGCAACCTTGACGCAAGCGTGTTCGATCGGCTGCTTTGGCTGCAAGTAATGGTGATGAGTGGTCCTGAAACGCATGTCTCGTATCCGCATATTGTGGGTAGCCGGGTGCAATTAACTGCTGTTCCATACGCGATGTTAGCGCAGAAGGTTGTCAATCTGAACGTCGCGGCTTTAGTATTGACTGGAACAACGGGCGCAAGTCAAGGCGACTTCACTACAGTCCCCCATGGTCTGGATGCGACAAAAATTCTCTCCGTTGATGTCGAGGTCGACATTGGAGGAGGTCAGTATATTCCCGCCGGGCACTACATAGAAGGTGGTTTTCAGATTGAATACTGGTACAACTCGACGATCGTCACGGTCAACACTACCTTGACCAATTCCTATAGCATTCTGAGCAAACCGTTCAAAATCACGATCATGTACGAACCGTAAGGAGGGATCAACAATGAACTATTACGCAATTGCTATCCTGCTGCTTGCGACGTTGCTTCCTCGAACGATATATGGTCAAGCCGGCACTTGTGCCAACCCGCCGAAGGATGAAGAAGGTGTCTTGATGAGCGATGAAATGAGTCATGGAGCGTCGGAAGGTGAAAATGTCGATGCAGG
>DATJQB010000525.1:0-8851 GCA_035506075.1 Bacteroidota bacterium
TACGCGCCTTCCTCTGCAACGATGAGCGTCCGTTCGAACTGTCCGGTGTCTGCCGCATTGATCCGGAAGTACGTCGACAGTTCCATTGGACAGCGAACGCCCTTTGGAATGTAGCAGAACGACCCATCGCTGAACACGGCAGAATTGAGCGCCGCGAAGAAGTTGTCGTTCGCAGGCACAACGGATCCCAGATACTTTCTGACAAGGTCAGGGTGATTATGGACGGCTTCCGAAAACGAGCAGAAGATAATGCCGAGCTCCATGAGCTTCTCTCTGAATGTCGTCGCGACCGAAACGCTGTCGAAGACTGCATCGACCGCGACACCACTCAGGCGTTCCTGCTCCTGAAGCGAGATGCCGAGTTTTTCGTACGTCCGCAGCAACTCCGGGTCGACTTCATTCAGGCTGTTCAACTTCTTCCGCGGCTTTGGTGCGGAATAGTAGACGATATCCTGGTAGTTGATGAGGTTGTATTTGACGTTCGGCCAGCGAGGTTCAGTCATCGTCAACCAGTGACGATATGATTTGAGACGCCATTCAAGAAGCCATTCAGGCTCCTTCTTCTTTGCAGAGATGAAGCGGATGATCCCCTCGCTCAAACCCTTGGGGGCTGCATCAGCTTCGATATCCGTGACGAATCCCCACTTATATTCCTGGTTCGCCAATTCTTCGATTGTATTGGATTCAGTGCTCATCAGTGCTCAAGAAAGTGCTTGATCAATTGACAATGTTGCCTGCAATCATGAAGCTGCAACGCTCTCCGATGGAACCACCCGGGGGGCAGCCGCCGATGATACCGTCCGTACAGGGACAGCAGGTGTGGAAGCTGGAACGGGTTTCGTCGACTCCTTTTTGAATTCCGGGTAATTCAGCATCCACGATCCCGGTTTGATCGGGCGAAGGATCCCGCCCTCTTCAAGCTTCCGAATAAGGATCCCGGCAAGCTCCTCGGCCGCCCCAAACGAAAGTCTGCGTCCTTTCGCCAGGGCAAACGCCTGGATGCCGTAGTGCATGTCTCTGAAGAAGATATTCGAGAGATGAAATACCTGCGTCCTGCTTTTCAAAAACCTGAGAAGTTCGTCCGTATTGTCGATCAGTGCCGCGTCACGATCCGTCATCCAAAAATCTCTTTTCTCTATGGTCTAAATGATCTCCTGAACGGTCATTCGATCGAACAACACGTTCAGATTTCGCTGCAGCTTGCCAAGGGGCCGCCGCAGCGTACAGTTGTAGAAGAGGTAGCAACTATCAGGGCCATCTGTGTAGCATTCGGCCACCATCGGTTTTGTATCTTCAATGATCCTGATGACCGCAGAAACTTTTAATTGCTCAGGTCTCGCAGCAAGAGCATATCCGCCTTTGACTCCCTGCAGCGACCGTACAACTCCTGCTCGGGCGAGTTTCTGAAGAATCTTTGCGAGAAGCTCGTACGGAAGATCGTACTCCTTGGAAAGCTCCTTCGTCGTCACGACGTGCCCAAGCGGCTTCATCGCCATGTGGCGCAAAGCAATCAACGCATACTCGACCTTTTTCGACAGCTGCAGCATATATACGACCTCAGCAGTCCTATTTACGGTCAAAAAAAATCAAGGGGCTCTCCCTCGATCCAACTCCTACAAATATAACGATTTGGAGCGATTCAAGTCAAGCTCAAACTCCAAATCTCAAGCCCTCTACACGCTCTTTAACATCGCAATGAGCGTTTGCGTTCCCAGGAGGGCTTCAATCGCATATTCAACATATCGAGCCAGGCCGCCTGGCATAACCGCCAGCATTTCTTGTGCTCGGAAGTGCGCTCCAATTGGATGAAGATCAATTCATCGCACCTTGAAGTATGTTTATCACTTGTGTTGATGGCTGCATAAGGTTGGTCGCTGTGCTCCTACACTTCGTTACTATTCCTTCACAATCGATTTCTTGTTTCTTCAGACATCGATCACTAAGTTGACGTTGAAAGGATTGTACGATGAACATTGGAATTACATGTTATCCGACGTACGGCGGCAGCGGTGTCGTCGCAACAGAGCTCGGCAAAGCACTTGCTGAACGCGGCCACTCTGTCCATTTTATCAGCTACGCGATGCCCATGAGGCTCCAGGGATTCATGGACAACGTCGTGTTCCATGAAGTGGAGATGTCGAACTACCCCCTGTTCGATTTTCCCCTTTACACGATTGCCCTCGCCAGCAAGATGGTCGAAGTGGCTCAGTATGAGCACCTCGATCTTTTTCACTGCCACTATGCCATTCCGCACGCAACGAGTGCGTTCCTTGCGAAGCAGATGATCAAGTCAGACAAGATCAAGGTCATCACCACTCTCCATGGAACTGACATCACGCTCGTGGGGCTCGAGCCGAGTTTTCTTCCAGTCATGAAGCTCAGTATCGAGCGCAGCGACGGGGTGACCGCGGTCTCGCGTTTCCTCAAGGAAAAGACAGTTACAAACTACGGTATCGAAACAGACATTGAAGTGATCCCCAATTTTGTCGACACAAGAAAGTACCAACGTGCCTCCGATGATGAGGTCCGCAGTCATTTTGCGTCGCCGAACGAAAAGATCCTCGTCCACACGTCGAACTTCCGCCCTGTGAAACGTGTGGCCGACGTCATCCGGATTTTTGATGAAGTGCGAAAGCGTGTTCCGTCGAAGCTGGTCATCATCGGTGATGGCCCGGATCGCTCCCAGTGCGAGATTCTCAGCCGCGAGCTCGGCATCCAGGAGCACGTGAAATTTCTTGGAAAGCAAACGGAAGTGATCCGCATTCTCTCGCTTGCTGATTTGTTCCTCATGCCGAGCCAATCGGAGAGTTTCGGACTTTCGGCCCTCGAGGCCATGGCATGCAGTGTGCCGGTGATCTCATCAAGCGTCGGAGGGTTGCCGGAGCTTCAGGTTCACGGCCAGACGGGGTTCATTGCAGAAATAGGTGACGTCGACCGAATGGCGAAGTATGCTGTCGATCTCCTGTCGAGCCCTGCCAAGTACGCGCTTTTCGCGAAAGCCGCACGCGAGCGGGCAATCGAGTTCGACGCGCCGAAAATCGTCGCGCTGTACGAGCAGTATTACCAGAAGGTGCTCTCCGGCAAGTAGGTCAACCCACTTCAGCACTGTCACCGAAAGAGTGATCGTCGATGACGTTCCGCAACGATCCCGAAGAACATCAGCAGCTTGTGAACGAACTTCTGGAGATTCTGAAAGAGCGGGGGTACAAGATTCTCGGAGCGGATGGGGTTTCGGGGCTGCCGCTTCCCCGTCCTCTGCCAAATGACGGGTATGGCGACCAACAGTCCAAAGCACCGGACATTTATGCTTTCGACGAAACGACGGGCTGCCACATCATCGGCGAGGCGAAAACCGGGAATGGAGATTTGGAGACGGAGCACGCACTAACGCAGTACAACGTATTCCTGGATCAATTCGACAAGCACAGCGGGGCTCCGGCCATCCTCTTCGTCATCGTCCCCCCTTCCGTGATACCGGAATTCAATTCGCTCATCACCCACTACATCCATCGTGACTACTGGAGTAAGATTGTCCTCGTCGGCTCCAGGACCGGAGAAGCCTGATCAGCCGATGCGCAGGCGGGCGAACTTCACAAGCAGATTTTTGATTCCGAAATCGTCGAAATCCACCACGACCTTCATCGCGTCCCCCTTGCCGTTCACCCGGACAATTTTGCCGCGTCCGAACATTTCGTGCCTGACGTACGTCCCCTGCTTAATTTCCACGGACTCCTGGCTCTCATTTTCATAGTCCGGAGCCTCGTCGGAGAAGAACGGTTCTTCCTTGCGCGGCTTCCGTTCAGGATATGTCCGGACCTTCGGCACTTCGCGCACCGGGGCGCCGTTTCCGTACGCGGGTTTGTGACTGCGGGTTTGCACCACTTCCAGCTGGTCCTCACCGATTTCCGAGAGGAATCTCGACGGCGATGCGAAGGCCGCCTCGCCGAAGCGGTACCGCATCTGCGTTTTCGAGAGGAACAATTTTGTGCGGGCCCTCGTGATGCCGACATACATTAACCGGCGTTCTTCTTCAAGCGCACTCCGCTCGATCGTGCTGGAGTAAAACGGGAGGAGCCCTTCTTCGACACCTGCGATAAACACAATTGGAAACTCAAGCCCTTTCGACGCGTGCAAGGTCATGAGCGTCACGACGTTGCGCGAGTCATCCCAATTGTCGATATCGGCGACAAGAGAGACTTCCTCGAGAAACGCCTCCAGCGTGCCATCCGGATGTTCTTCACCGAACTCGGTAATTGCCGACAGGAGCTCCTGGACGTTTTCCCATCGCCCCATTGACTCAGCGGACCCTTCCTCCTTGTAGCTTTTGAGAATCCCCAACTCATCGACCATCGCGCGTGTGAGCTCACTCAGCGACATCTTCGACCGGAGGGAAACGTATTTCTGGATCAGGGCACAATATTGTGCGACTGCTTTCTTTGCGCGATCCTGCAGGCTGATCACCTCAACGACCCGAAGGCAAGCCTCAAACAGTCCGATGTTCTTCTCACGGCCGAACTCCATGATGCGCTCAAGGCTCGTATCGCCAATCCCGCGGCTGGGATAGTTGATCGTACGGAGCAGGCTTTCATCATCCTTTTGGTTCACGAGCATCCGGAGGTAGCCAAGAACATCCTTGATTTCTTTTCGCTCGTAGAACCGGATGCCGCCGACGATGATGTACGGAACGCCGTTCCGGCGCAGCACATCCTCCAGCGATCGGGACTGCGCATTGGTCCGATAGAGGATTGCGAAATCCTTCAACGCACGCTGCTCTGCGACAATCTCTTCCTGGATCGCGGCAAGAATCTGGTGGCCTTCGTCCCGGTCATCATAGCAGTCGAGCAATCTCGCCGGCTCCCCCGCAGGATTGTCAGTCCACAGATCCTTCTTCAGCTGGTCGACATTGTATTTGATGAGTCGGTCGGCCAGCCCGAGGATATTTTTCGTGGAGCGATAGTTCTGCTCGAGCCGGAACGTCTGGCTCTTTGGATAGTCCCTCGCGAAGTCGAGGATGTTCCTTATGTCGGCTCCCCGGAAGGCGTAGATGCTTTGTGCATCGTCACCGACGACACAGATGTTCTCGTTTTTCTTTCCAAGAAGTTTTACGACCTCGTACTGGGCCCTGTTGGTGTCCTGGAACTCGTCGACGAGCAAGAACCGGAACCGGTGATTGTATTTCTCAAGGATATCCGGCTGCTTCTGAAACAGTTCAATCGGCTTGATGAGCAGATCATCGAAGTCCATCGCGTTGCTTCGGCGAAGCAGCTTCACGTATTCGTCGTACACGCTTCCTATCTTCTCGTCGAGAAAATCCGCCGCGAGCTGGGCATATTCGGACGGCGGTATAAGCTGATTCTTGGCCGCACTGATTCGGGAAGCGACGGTCTGCGCCGTAATCTGCTGCGTGGAGAGGTTCACCCGCTCCATGCAACGTTTGACCGCGCTTTGGGAATCGTCGGAGTCGTAAATTGTGAACGAGCGATCATAGCCAAGATGCGGGGCTTCCTTCCGGAGAATGCGGGCAAACATGGAATGAAAGGTCCCCATCCAGACATCCGAAGCTTTCTCTCCCACGAGCTTGACGATCCGCTCTTTCATCTCGTTGGCGGCCTTATTGGTGAAGGTCAGCGCCAGTATCTGATACGGAGGGACTCCACAGCTTACAAGATAGGCAACGCGATACGTAAGCACGCGCGTCTTCCCGCTCCCAGCTCCTGCAATAATCATCACAGGGCCGTTGACAGCTTTCACAGCCTCCTGCTGAACTGAATTGAGATCCTTCAAAAACGACATAGCACTATAGACTCAATGGGAATTGACTATGCGTATAAGCGAACTGCCATCATGAGGTCGAGAAGCAGAAAGGACGTCGTGCTTTCGAACAACACGGGAAGACGAAGGTGTTTGAACCGTTGGGACGGTGTGCGGTCCGGGGCAAAATATCGGCGCACCATCGAGGACCGGCGACCGGTCTGCAACGAGACTCTCAGAAAAAGGCCCTTGCTTCTGCACGCGCAGTGTGGACAACAGGCCTTCCCCCTTCTGAGCGCCCATCGTAATTCACTGTGACCTGCACAAATTGGCTAATCCTGTAGTCAAAAGCAAGCCGCCACAGGAACGTCTTTCCGACAACTCCACCGTTCGTAAACTCGTACGGATATTCTGATGACGATGCCGGAGGATTCGCAACTCTTACGTTCTCCCGCGTGAACTCGCCGCGGAGTTGACCGAGTGACGCCATTGCGTACGTAAGGTGAAGGAACTCGTTGTCGAGATTTGCCGTCGCGTTTCCACCTCCGAATCGATTGACAATTTGTGATGCTCCAAACCCGAACGCAACTTCCCACTCAGGATACGGACGGTAGGAGAACTCAGTCTTCAGTTCGTCCGAATGCAAATCCCGCTCGCGGGGTGAATCCACTGAAGAAGTAAGCTGATCGGTTTTGTTTGTGTATTCGGTCTGGTTCCCGATCTCCTTCAGAAGCTGCGTGCGGACGCGCACGCTACGCTCACGCAAAGCAGAACGTTCGATTGATCCGACAAGACGGAGTAATCCCTCACGCTGGTTAAACCGATAACGAAGTGAGAATGTCGGATCGGACTCAAAGAGGTAGAGATCCTGCGTGAAGAGATTTGAGCCTGTGATCGTCGTGCTGTCATTCAGGAACCGCGAGAGATGAAGAAGGTAGATCTCACCCGGGTCCGGGTCTGTGTTCTTTTCTTCAATGCGAACGACAGTTTCGGTCGAGATTGCGGCCAGCCCTTTCTCGATGAACGAGGTTCGCCGGGCGATAATCTTCGCCGGACTCAGCCGCAGGCGAAGCCCGGTCCGCAAATCCGCGACCGGGATAAACTGATCGCTCGGGACGTAAATCGCAATATACTCGCCGTCAAACCGCGTCTGTTCGAATTCACTGTCGTCGGCAATCCCGTTCTGATTGAGATCACCCAGATACTTGTAGTTGCCCGTTCCAATCGGCACGCGGACGAACACCCGCTTCATGGCTGCCGAACGTTCCCTCGCGAATTCATACAACACATCTGCGTCCACAGCCCGTTGGAGCGGCGCGTACCGAAATTGTGATCGCACAAGCATCGTATTTGCTGCGACTCCTCCCCGAGCGGCAAATTCGTCGGTGAGCTCTGTGCGGCGCAGCGAGAGTGATACAGACGATGAAAAGGATCGCCACTCCCTGAGGTGAAGCTCGTAGAGCTGGGTCAGAGCATTGAACGCCCGTGCGAGTCCGCCACCTGAAGCGCTGTCTTCCGTCCTCCATTGGACTTCCGCCGAGGCAGACAACGGCTCGAGGTTCACGAGCGAGACGGAAGGTGCGAACTCAAGAAACCGGAAGCTCCCGGGCTGCAAGGAATCGGAGATCGTTGTGCGGTTCCGCCGGTCTTCCATGGAGATGCGAAACGAAGGTGCGAGGTTCCGGAACGACATCACGATTGTCCCGTTCTGCCGCAGCCAATCTGAGTTCGACGAGAGTCCGAGATCATCGCTGTGAATGTATTCGCTCCCGTAGTGGAGGGTTGGCAGGGACGAATCTGCGACGACAACGTTCGTCGTCGTTCGGGATGAACGAACGCTTCCCTGTCGTTCGAGGGAGCCATAGGTAGCTGCAAGCTCGACTCGTTGCACCGGCATGTAGGTTACGGCAGCCTGTCGTATGGATTCATCCCCGGATGAGGCAGAGCTGATGTTCCAGTTTCTGTTGAATTCGATTTCGTCAATTCTGTCGAGGGAGACGAACCGGTGGTCCACAAACCGGTCCGACAGACTCACTCCAAGCTCGCCAAGATTCATTGAGCCGATCATGAGGTTCCGCGGATGATATTCCGCATTGAGCTTGTAAGCTCCCCCGTTATTCGAACCATCATCGAGAGAGGAGAGCCTGTTTTGATCATGGGAGCTCAGTGCGTAGTCGGCGTTGAGTGTGATGTCTCCTCGAGGAGAGAAGCTCACTCGGCCACTGGCGAACCTGTGAAGCTCGGGGACAGGCAGAAACTGTACAGGCAGGTAACTTCCTTTGCCCAGACCGGCCACAACATACCCTCCAGCATTTGATCTATTGTAGCCGAGCGAATCAGGGGGCATTGCCGGAACGGCGTTGAAGGTCACCGAATACAAGGCACGCTGGTCGCCTGGAGCATATACAAGAAGTGAACGCCTTCGCCCGTTGATCAGCGTATCTTCAACGATGTACTGACCAATGGCACGCTGCGTGATCGAATCGCGTCCCGCGAGTGTGATCCCCGAGATGCTGGCCTTGAATTTGTCCGATCCGCTTGCGCTGATGATGGCGCGCAGGCTGTCGTTGAGTGCAACATCGATGGGGGTTGAAGGATCGTCTGCCTCCTGTGTCACGGCAGTGAACACGTGCAGCCTGTTGTCCATCGCGGTTGCTGCGGCGGAGAAGCCGACCAGATTTCTTGCGAACTGCCGGTCGGTATATTCAAAATCGACGGTGATGCGCGTGGCATTCGTGACCAGACGCTTCGCAGAGAAGTACAGCTCGCCCGTGCTATAGTCGATCGTGTAGTCGTTCGTTTCGCCCCTTGTCAAAAGCTGACCATCCACGTAGACGCGTTCGGTCCCTGCGATGATAATGGGGCGGACAGCCGCGTCCTGCCCCGTAAGCAGATACGGTCCTTGTGTTCCTTCGATCCCCTGCAGCTGGTTCGTTGTGTATTTGCCCCGCGCGGTGGCTGCAGTCAGTCCGACGGAAAGAGAACTCCCTTCCCCGAAGGCATTGCCGAGCATTGCAGTACCGTTCGCGCCCTGGAGTTTTCTCGACACGCGTCCAAATTCGCCCGCTTGCTGCTCCCTGACTTCGTACACGAAATCGCC
>DATJQB010000526.1:0-4883 GCA_035506075.1 Bacteroidota bacterium
GTCACCTGGAAGTGGTCGAAGCTCCGCCATTGAAAGACGACGTTCTTGTTGCGATCCAGTTCCTGGATCACTCCGCCGATGACGTTGGCGTTGGGGTACGCGCCCGGGATTGTCAGGTTCATGTTGATCGTTTCAGGCTCCAGTCCGAGCAGCAGCGCGTGACCGTTCGCAAGAAGAAGCAGCTCATGCAAATCTGTCTGATAGCCGTTGGCGCACGCAAAACTGTCGATCAAGGCATACGTACTGTCGAGCTCATAGAATTTTCCCCTGATGTTGTCAAAATACGTCAAGGTGCCCGTCGGCTGCACCTTGAAATCTGCCGTCATGGAAGTCACATGCCTGTAAAATAGCGGAGCTCCATTGTTGTTGCAGGCGATGAGGTACTGGCTTCCCGAAGAATCATACTGGATGTTGTCGGCCGTGAGGTTGGCGAGCCAAGTGGCGAAGAACAAAGTACCGTCTGAAGGTTGATCGGATTTTAGTACGCTGATATGCGGAAAATCGTCAGGGACGACGATCGCTGAAGAAGGAGAAGACACGGTCCCGCTCTTCGGCAGGACCGGGCTGCGCAGCGGTGCGGGCGAATACTCATTCGGGAGCTCTTTTAAAATCGCCTGCTGATCCCGTTCCGAGAGAGAGGACACTTCGAATCGAAATGACAGCGTATCGAGTTCCACTCCGCCGGAGGTGAAAGCTCCTTCCGCAAGATGAACGTTGACAGCTTCCCCCGGGCTGAATGGAACATCCGGCTTGAAGATCATCACCCTGCCGTCATCTGAGAATTCGATGTTCCCGCGGTGCACACCGCTCAATTCACCGACAACGAGAATAACGTCTCGATCTGCGTTACCCGTGCGAAACGTTTCGTGATCAAGCCCGATGAGGATCGACGATCGCTGCGCATTGTACCTTGATCCCGGCACGGGAGAAAGATATGCCGGGATCACACCAGCCCAGAGCTGAGCCGACAACACTGCCAACAGCGCGCAAGCGCTGAAGAGCCGGCCAGCGGCAGCGCTACCGCTCAATGCTCGTGAACGAGATTCAGACAGCCGGCACATTGGTTCCAACACCAGATTCCAAACGAACGTCTCTCTCCGCCCCCGAATCCTCCGCATCATTTCAGAAGTACCATCGTCTTCGCAATCGCCAGGTTATCGGCGGTCATCCTGTAGACGTAGACACCGCTGGCAAGCCTGGATGCATCAAACTTCACCGCGTGCAATCCCGCCGGTTCGACGTCCTCCACAAGCGAGGCAACCTCCCGGCCAATCAGATCGTACACCTTCAGGCGAACATATGACTGATGGGGCAGACTGAACTGGATCACAGTCCCGGGGTTAAACGGATTGGGATAGTTTTGACTCAGTGTGAATGTTGAAGGAACAAGGCCCGAGGTCACAATGTCCGTCACGACCTGGTTCGGCTGCCACACAAAACTCTGCGCCCTGTAACTGACGACACTGTCCGGAAGTTTGAGCTCCAAGGCGATGCCGCCGTCAGGTCGCGCCTCTGTAACCGCTGCATCGAGTCCCATGCCCCATCCAATCAATGTGTTGCCGTTCGGCAGCCGCTGGACAGAGCCCATGGCGAACGCATACATGCTCGGGTCGTGTTTGAACTCCCACACCTGGGTCACGGTCTTCGCTTGTTCATCCATGGTATACTCCACAGCTCTCGAGAACTGCGGCGAATGGAAGTTCCCATCGTCAAACATGATGAGTGTTCCCGTCGGCGTCCTCCGGATTGAGTGTTGATGAGAGAACCCGATCGGATCGTTCACGAACGTGAACTGGTTGTTTTTCCCTCCCCATCGCCAGATGATGGCGCCGGTCTCCCGGTTGATCTTCGTAATCTCGTCCGTGTGCCTGCTTGAGAGCAGCAGATTGCCATCGGTATCCACATCGATCGCGTTGGAATGGATATAATCGATGCGGGATGCAGTCAAGTCTTCGTGCGTCGCATCCGTCACGGGAATGTAGTCGAAACTCCTCCATTGGAAAACGACATTGCGCGATTTGTCGAGCTCCTGCATCACAACACCAGTCACGAGCGCTCCCGGATTGCCGCCAGGCACGATTTGGTTCATGTTGATAATGCGCGGATCGAGTCCGAGGAGAAGAGCGTGGCCGTTCGGAAGAATGAGAAGTTCGTGGTTGTCGGTTTGATATCCGTTGCCGCACTTGAAGCTGTCGATGACCGCGTACGAGCTGTCGAGTTCATAGAATGCCGCAGCTTGACCGTCGTAGTAGGTCAGATATCCGTTTGGCTGGAGCTTGAAGTCTGTGCAAACACCGCCCACCCTTCTATAGAAGACTGGCTTGCCGTCCCCACCCAGTATCGTCAGGAATTGCTCATCTGAAGGGCCAACCTGCACACTTCCGGACGATGAACTGAGCCGGAACGTGCCGATGAAGATATCTCTCGACGACGGGCTGTTTTCGGAGACAACAATCGGAGTGGGATACCCCATCGGAAGCGTGTCGCTCGCGGACTTGTTGAGCTGCGTATGGGGCACAACGGTCGCAGCAGCCCGATCGATCACTGGAATATCCCGCGTGCCGTTGCTATTGATGATGGCCGCCGCATCCAGTCGTGAGAGCTGCGACACAGTGAAACTGAACTCCAGGCCCCCAATAGTTTTGCCGTCTGACGTTTGTGCAGAGGATTGGAACGAGACTGAGACCTGCTCGCCAGGTGTGAAGACGGTACCGGGTTTGAAGACAATCGTTCGGCCGTCATCCGACACAACAACCGCTCCCGGGTGAAGTCCGCTCTTGGAACCTACCACAGTAAACGTCGTTCCCGTTGAAAACTCCGCCGGATCGATCATCCCCTGCGTTCGAACGGCGATGGTGGACTCTTGCGTCACATCTGTCGAGCCGGGCGACGGTGAGATGTAGCGTATCTCCTGCCCCATCGAAATGAGAACGACGGTACACAAGAGAAATGAAACGAAAACGATTTGCCACCATGTACGACAATACGCGCGATTCGTGGATTCCATGACACAAACCCCCTTCCCACGGTGCGATCCTGCAATTCGAAGCGTGCGCGAGTCTGGCTCCCCCATGTATCTCAAACAGAGTGAAATATTTTGCAATTCCCCGCGCCGCCCCCGGCTGTGCTCCCTGACACTTCCGGAAGACTGATTCAATGCTGATTTGACGCCCCCCTGCAGACCCAGTTTAACTTGTATGGTTGGCCGAACATGTATTTTTATTCATCTCGTGTCATCGCAATCCGCACAGTTCGTTGCAAGTAACCAGCGGAGTTGCTAGTTTCCGTAGGTTGTCTGCTGGTAGAACCTTATTCGGATGCGCGAAGTGGCAGGAAACCGACGGCACGAAACAACAATCACGCTGAAGTGGATGAAGAAAAATTAAGGAAGCGAATACGGTCATGAACCCACGGTCCCGCGGCATTTTTCTCTTTCTCTTCTTTGCTCTCTCGGTCGTTCACGCTCAACCGCGCGAGCTCCGACGATCGGAGAGTTTTTACGGTTTTCATTTTGATTTTCATGCGAACCCGGCGGACACGGAGATCGGGAAGAGTCTGACGGAAGGAATGGTCGACTCCCTGCTCGATCTCACAAAGCCCGATTTCATCCAGGTCGACTGCAAAGGCCATCCCGGGTATTCCAGTTATCCAACGAAGGCTGGGAATGCGCTGAAGAACTACACTCAGGACATTCTCCGATTGTTCCGTACCGTGACAGCGAGGCACCATGTCGCTCTCTACGTTCACTACTCCGGCATCTGGGATCAGCGTGCGATTCAGCTCCACCCGAATTGGGGAATCGTTCGACCGGATGGTACGCGCGATTCGCTCAAGACTTCATTTTTCAGCGGATACCTCGACAGCCTTCTCATCCCCCAAATGCGCGAGCTCGACGACGTGTACCACGTCAGCGGCGCTTGGGTCGATGGCGACTCCTGGGCGGCGGAGCCCGATTATTCTCCCCAGCTTATCCGCGAGTTCACTGCGAAGACGGGGCTGAGCAAAGCGCCGACGTCGAGCAGCGATCCCGCGTACAAGACATTCCTCGAATTCAACCGCGACATCTTCAAGCGACACATCAGGAAATATATCGACGCGGTGCACGAGCACAATCCCATGTTCCAGATCACGAGCAATTGGGCCTACTCATCGCTGATGCCGGAACCAGTCGAAGTTGCTGTCGACTATCTTTCCGGAGATGTCGCCGGGCAGAATTGTGTCAACAACGCAGCTTTCCAGGCACGGTGCCTCGCCCTTCAGGGGAAGCCGTGGGACCTGATGTCCTGGAGCTTCGGATACGCACAGCAGGAGGGGTTCTTTGTACCGAAAGCGCTACCGCATCTTGAGCAGGAAGCAGCCGAAGTCATGGCTGAAGGGGGCGGATTTCAATCGTATTGGGCGCAGAACCGGGACGGATCGCTCAAGACATGGAACTATGCAGAGATGGCGGAGCTGTCGAAGTTCTGCAGGGCTCGCCAGCCGTATTGCCAGGGATCGAAGACCGTCCCGGAGATCGCGCTCTGGTATTCTGTCCACAGCTGGAAGAAAAGCTTCAACGGGATCTATGCCGGGGGCACAGACGCCCTGGAGTCAGTCCTCACGCTCCTCCTCGATGGTCAGCACCCGGTGGACGTGTTGATGGATCATCAGATGATTGCGAACCTGAGCCGGTACAAACTACTGGTGATCCCCGAATGGACGGACCTCGACGAGGTGCTCAGACGTCTTGTGCTCGAGTATGTCAGGAACGGAGGGGCTGCGCTGGTTGTTGGAGGAGACGCGGTCCAGTCGTTCAAATCTGAACTGGGGGTTTCCTTTCTCGGTGAGCCGAAGAACATTCCGCTGTATGTTGGATACAACAATGACCTGAGCGGCATCAAGGC
>DATJQB010000527.1:0-3957 GCA_035506075.1 Bacteroidota bacterium
GCCTTGATCTTCTTTGAGTACTGCTCATTGAGCTTCGCAAGCGGCGTGCTCTCCGTGCTTCTTCCATTCAGGGCTATGATCGCCATCCCAAGAACCAGACCAAAGACCAGGAGGCCAAAGAATATGCGTTTCATTCATTACTTTCCTTTTTCCAGAACATTTGTCGTGTCAGACAATCGGCTGGGCTGATGATGTACAAGTGACTTGATTTGCTCGCAGTCGCCAGCAAGCAGATACACCTTACAGTTCAGGCATTCGCGTCCCGCGCACACATTCGTTTCGTGTTTGTATGTCCAGCAGCCCGCATCGGATGCTGCGTACGCAGGACATGCCAGTCGCTGTTCCATGGGACACTGGACATTTTCCCAACAAGGCACCATGGATTGTATCCGGCGGATCCCCTCGATGGAGATTTTGTGCTTGCTGATAGAAGTGCGTATGCACTTCAGCCGCTCAATGTCCGATTGCGAATAGAGGCGTTGATTCCCCGCACTTTTTCTTGCGAGGATGAGACCTCGTCGCTCATACATTCGAAGCGTAAATACTGACACTCCGAGCATCCTCGCGACGGTCCCTATGGAATACAACGGGGTTTTTGTCTTGTCCTTGTCGTTCATACCTATATTTATAAATACAAGTTCGGTGCCAAGTGCGTATCCCTGGTTTTTGGGAGCTTTTGAAGACAAATCGCTGTTACCGTCCTGCCAATGGGAAAATTGCACCCGGCAATCGTCATTGTCGATAGAATGTCAGGTTTGGGAATGGGCGGGACTTCGGAGGAGGGAACCTGTTGACCGGGTGAACTCAAGGCGCTGCGCAGCTAGCGAACAGTTTGAGCATCAAGCATGTGTTTTCGGGGTGCACGAAAATCCCTTTGGGGCTGCGACACAACTGTCAATTATCAATTGCGAATTCTCAATTGATAATTAAGGGCGGTCTCGTGTTATTTCTTGGCTTGATTAAAAAAAAGACAATTCCGGGTTAGCGGGATTGCCTCTTGCGCGTTGCGTTCCGGGCGATCGACCCCGGAATTCATTTGGCTCTGCCGAGAGCCGGGCGACTACGTGAAGATTTGTCCGACGTACGATATCACTCCCCAACCACCAGGTATGCACCTTTGAAATCCTGGTTTCGTGCCTCAATGACTGTCTTTCCGCCCTTCTGCGGCCTGAATTCAATCTGTGCTTTGCCGTTCGCCATCTCAATGACAGAGCTTCGGGTGGACGTTCCGTAGCTGGTGAACAGTTCGCCGTGACCGTCGCTGGAAAAATAGATGCGCCTGCTATATTCCAGGCATCGTTGGCCTTTCTGATCTACAGCGAGAGCAGTCACCAGCACGACTCCGGATGGCAACGTTTCGGAGGTCAGCTCGATATGATCTGCCTCTCCACTCTTCTTGTACGTATAGTTGACCGTCATTGAATCAGTCGTGACCGCTTTCGCTCCGTTGTATCCCACGGCATGAAGACTGTTGCTCCCTTCGGCGAATTCAACCTGCCAGCGCAATCCGCAAGCCGGATAACTCTTGAGATCGCGGGGCTTTCTCCCTTGACTTCGTCCGTTGAGAAACAATTCCACCTCAGAGCAGTTGCTGAACACTTTGACTTCACGCTTGACCTTCTGTGGTCCGCTTCGTTCAGTCCATGTGTGCGATTCAATGTAACAGAGCGCCGGACTTGTCGTCCAATAGCTCTTGAATACATAGTAGGCGTCTTTTGGCTGACCGGCCCGGTCCAAAAGCCCCTTCTGGTTGATGTACGGAATGGGATTTTCTGGCCGTAACGGTGTCGGAAAGTCTTTGAATGCCCACTGTGCGTTTCCTGTGAGCCATTCCGTCTGTTCGGAGATATGGAGATACCAGTCGAACAGATTGACGACATAGTTCTCACTCCAATCGGTCATCTGTGATATGTTTTTGATCTTCTGAGGCTGGATGTTCTCTTCCCATCCATCGGAGGATGTCAGGCCATCTCCTGTTGCAGGGCTTTCCGTGTGCCGGCCGAGGTAGCTGTCACCGCCGTACTCGACATGAATGAATTTTTTGAAATTCTTGTGTGCGTCCGCGAGAGCCTTCTCGTACATCGTGTAGACGCCGCTGTACCAGCCAGGCCACATCGAAGGAGACACCAGGTCGACGTCGTCTGCCCCCTCTGTGAACTTCCTTGTCGCTGTAAGCCGGAAAGGATCAAGATCATGGGCAATGGTATTCAACTCGCGTACCATGGCACGCAGCGAGTCCACCTGATCACCCCCCGGAACATCCGGGAGCCAGTAGATCTCGTTCCCGAGCGAATGAATGATGATCGACGGATGGTTGAAATTCTGGATGATCTGTTCCCGAAGAAGGCGTTTCGTGTTGGCTTTCCATGTATCACCCCCCATTCCGCCACGGCACCACGGCAATTCATCCCAAACGAGAATTCCAAGCTCGTCGCACGCCCGGTACACTTCGGGGGCCTGAGGATAATGTGCCAGCCGGACAAAATTGGCTCCCATCTCCTTGATCATCTCCATGTCCTTCCGCTGCAGACTGTCGGGCATGGCGTTGGCAAAGCCCGCAAAGTCCTCGTGGCGATGTGTCCCACGCAGGAGCAGCCGCTCACCGTTCAGGAAGAAGGGACCGTGATCCCGGAATTCAAACCAACGGTATCCGTATCGCTCCGTCACAACATCAGCAACACGACCCGAGATCCTGAGAGCGACCGATGCGCAGTACAGATCGGGATGTGAAGGTGACCAGAGCATGGGGCTCTTCACGCGCGGCATCGTCACGGAACATGTCGTAGTCCCCTTGCTGAGCCGAATCCTGACGGACTTGCGAGCGACTTCTCTGCCGGATCGGTCAGAGAGTGAGACTTCAAGATCGCCTGCTCTTTCCGTTCCGTTCGTGTTCACGACAGAAAGATCTACAGTCGTCTCAGCGCTCGTCTTGTCAACACTGGGTGTCCTGATCAACGTCCGCTCAATGAACTGCGGAGGAAGCACCTTGAGCCAGACGTTTCGCGTAATCCCGCCGTAGATACAAAAATCCGACTTCTGCGATGGTATCACATCCGGATCGTACGAATTGTCTGCCCGTACCAGGATGATGTTGTTCTCCCCTTTTTTTACGAATGGCGTCATGTCGACCTCAAAGCCCACATAACCGCCGATGTGCCCGCCGGCCCGAACTCCGTTGACATAGACGTCGCTCTTGATATTGACTCCCTCGAAAGAAAGAACAAAGCGAACATCACTCTTCATGGCCGGCACAAACAGTTCCTTTTTGTACCAGCTTGCATCACGCCGGTATCCTGGCGTCTGGTCCACGGCATCGAACCGGTTCCAGGTATGTGGCAGACTGATCTTCTCCCAGGTTGCTTTCGATTGCACCAACCCGCTGATAGCGCTGACATTATCTTCCAGATAGCTCCATCCGTCATTCATCTTTAGTACTTGTCGCTGCTCCTGATCCAGAATTGTCTGCGAGGTGGCAGTGGACAGCACGAGGAGAGCGAGAGCCAGAAAAGCGATAGGTGTGATGAATGATTTCATTGATTATCTCAACGTACGACATTGATCATATGAAGCAGATGGAAATCAACATATCGGTTGTTCCACTCGGTTGAATCTGTCCGGTCTGACACCGCAGGCCACGTACGTGGCTTACTTCACCGAGATGCTCACAACGAGAGGAGCTTCCATGCGTTGGGCAAAATCGGACAGGTAGTTGTTCCAATCTTCCGCACTGGAGAAGTCCCCGCTGCGTGTCGAACCTGCCCCGGCAAAGTAGGTAAGCGAAGATCCGAACTCAGCTCTGCCGGTCATCAGCGCGTGGATGCTGTCTTCCTTCATTTCCTTCAGGATTTTCTTTGACATGACGATGGCGGTGCCGAGGTATCCGGTTTCTTCCTTGTCTGTCGTGAGTCCCCAGAGGCTTATCCAGCACGATTTCTCATTACGAGAGGTCGTTGTCCC
>DATJQB010000528.1:0-8545 GCA_035506075.1 Bacteroidota bacterium
TGCTTGTGTTTGCTTTCCCATGACCGAAGGAAGATCAAGGCATCGATGTCACCAAGATCCGCCGCCTTGTTGTACCAAGCGAGCCCTTCCTTCTCCCTTCCTACAGAGAGGAGGAGTGACCCGAGATTTCGAAGGGGCAACGTGTACGTTGAGTCTGCCTCGAACGCCCGAAGAAAGAGCTTCTCTGCCTCCTTCTGGTTTCCCTTTGCTTTCTGAGCTTCACCGAGTCCGTTTAGCGATTCGGCATGATGAGGATCGACATCGAGGGCACGGTTGTAGTAGACGATCGCCCTGTCGAAATCTGACTGAAGCATGCGGAGCTTTCCCGCCCGGAAGTATCCCTCAGGGTCGTCCGGAGAGACTTGCATGACATTCTCAAGTGCGCTTGCGGCATGCACGTAGTCGCGCCGTTTGACATTCAGGTCTGCCAAACCGTAGTACGCGTCGATATCGTCCGGATTCTCCCGGACGGCATCAGTGTAAACATCGAGCGCGTCCCCATCCTTCCCCGTACGACGATACAGGTCAGCCAGGCTTTTGTATGATTCAGTGACTTTCGGGGCAAGTTCGATGGCCCGTCGGTAGCACACGATGGCCGACTGCGCGTTGCCAAGTTCCTCGTACGTGCGTCCCTTGTTGATCCAGGGCGTTTCCCAGTCATTGACAAATTCCAAAGCGACGCCAAATTTTTCGAGCGCCGATGAGTACTCCTTCCTTGAAAGAGCAATCTCCCCAAGCCCATTGTATGCCTCCGCCTGCTCGTCAAGGTAGATGACGGGAAATGACGTTTGCCGATCCTGACGGGAAACCGTCTTGGCCAGGGCGACCGAATGAAGGAACATCGCTTCAGCACTATCCAAATTGCCGACAGCGAACAATCCATGTCCAAGTGTGTTATAGGCCTCAACGAAATCGGGATCCAGTTCTATGGCCTTCAGGCTCAATGCGATCGCGGTGTCCGGATTGCCCAGGTCCAGATGCACTGAAGCAAGTCTTTCGTATGCACTTTCCCGCTTCGGCTCCAGTTCGATCACCTTTTCAAAGGCATACATCGCCTCCTCAAGCTTGCCCGTCTTGTAGTAGGACATAGCAAGACCATACAATGCTTCAGGGCGTTTGTCTTTCAGCCGCAGGGCCTCGAGGTACATCTGAATTGCATGCGTATAGTCTCCGGCGACATAGAACTGTTCCGCTAACGCGTAGTAGGGACGGCGGTACGGCGCCTCGCAGGATGCAAGCGCGAGCGCAAGCAATATGAGAGTGAGGTTTCTTAGCACATCAGTCTTTCACAACAGGCCGTTTCATCGCCGGCAATCCGCTGTTCTTGATGACTTCACGGTACGAGGTCAACTGCACGTGCTGCGAGGCAAGCAGCTGCCGAAATTCTTCCGACGTCAGAGCCCTAAGTTCTCCCTGGCGATGTTTGCTCATGTCCCTTGGACCAAACGTGTTCAGGTCTTCGAGCGCATCCATTTCCGGGGTCTGTAATCCGACATGGAAGACCATAAGGTTGATCGATGTCATCGGCAGCGATCTCGTACGCGCGAGGAGCGTGTCAAGTTTACTGCCGATCGGTGCACTATAGACGCCCTCCACATCAACCTCGCCAAAATAGCGGGAGATTCCGAGGCCATAGCGTTTCGCAAGCGTCTCGACGAGCGCTCTCAGCTCAGGACGATCCACAGCGGTGCCCATGTGATAATCCACGTAGTCAATCTTCAACCCAGAGTGGAGTGCGCGTTCAATCTGTGCGCTCAGTTCCATCTCTATTTCCGCGAGTTTCGGCTGGTGAGCAAAAAATGTTGCCCGGGATGGGAAGAAGTACCCGAGACTGTCGACAAGACTCGGAACTGCGCTTTTTCCGGACACGGGTCCCCATCGATAGTTCTTCCATTCAGCGTTCAGCGTCAGGTGAATGCCAATGGATGCGTGTGGATATTGTTTCAACAGTTCAACAGCCTCCTGGTACCACGGGCAGGCGAACATCACGGAACAAGACACAGGCAGCTTGGTTTCCAGAACCTGCTTCGCCGCCATGTTCACTGCGTGGCACATCCCCAGGTCATCGCAGCGGATGAGCACAACAGGGTGCGCGGCTTGCGCCCGCGCAGCGACGTACAGCACCGACAGAGATAGAACGACGAGAATAATGCGATTGAGCTTCATGAGGAATCCCTCTTTCATCAGGTGCACAACATGTGGCTTGCCTCCAATTCCAAAGCGCAGGCCGCCAATAGTCACGGCGAGCGCTGGCCACGGCCTCTCTTCCTGCAACGAGCGACGATCTTGATGTCGCGATAATCCCACCGCCGCGCGCCGCAGATGAATTTTACCCAAGTTGTCGGGAAAAAACAACTGCCGAATCGGCCTGCGAATCCTTGCTTTTCCTGCTCACTTTGAGTACACTTTCGCAGCATTTATGCCATCCTTTGGAAACTGACAGACGTGAACTTGCCCCAGACCAGTCTTATCCCGTTTGAGCCGCTGCAGGAATATCGTCGGCTCTTCCCTCACACCGAGCAGGGAGTCATTTATCTCAATCATGCCGCGGTCAGTCCCCTGTCGACACGCGTTCTCCGGGCGCAAATTGCGCATTTGCAGGACAGGTCGTCGGGTATCATCGAGACGTACTGGAACGACGTGCCGCAGATGGAGGACACAAAGCGGTGCATCCAACAGCTCATCAATGCGGAGTCAACCAGCCGCATCGCATTTGCGGGCAATACGTCGGACGCGCTCAATATTATAGCCTCAGGGCTGGATTGGAAGCCAGGGGATCGAATTCTTCTCAACGACCTGGAATTCCCGTCGAACGTATATCCCTACTATCACCTCAAAAGTCAGGGAGTGGAAGTTGACTTCGTTCGATGCCCTGATGGCAGATTGACAACTGAAGCCATCTATGATGCACTCAGGCCCAGGACACGCATCCTGGCCGTCAGTGCGGTTCAATTTCTCTCGGGGTTTCGCGCAGATCTTTCGGTGCTCGGAGAGGTCTGCAGATCACGAGGCATCCTGCTCATCGTCGATGGGATGCAGGCTGTTGGCGGCGTTACGGTCGATGTTCAAGCGATGAAAATCGATGGCATGGCTGCCGGAGCGGCCAAGTGGCAGATGGGACCGCAGGGGATCGGTTTTCTGTACCTGACCGAGGAACTGCAGGCACGGATTCACCAGAAGTATCTCGGCTGGCTTTCGGTTGAAAACTCGTGGGATTTCTTCACTTTCGATCAGGCGCTTGCTCCGGGGGCAAACCGCTTCGAAGGGGGAACGGTCAACATCCCAGGGATGTGGGGCATGCATGCTGCGCTCAGCACTCTCCTCGACGTGGGTCCAAAGCGAATCGAAGCGCACATCCTCGCCCTTACCACTACGCTCTTTGAGGAGCTGCAAACAATCGAAGGCGCGGGCCTGTTTTCGTCACCGCATCTGGCAGAGCGCTCCGGCATCGTCACGCTGATTCTTCCCGCCGGAATCGACGCCACTGCCGTGTTCGATGAACTCACTCGCAGGCGGATTCTCATTTCCTTGCGAGGAGGCAAGCTGCGGTATTCACCTCACTTCTATAATACCATGGATGAAGTGAAGACCGCCGCGGCCGAAACCAAGGACATTGTCCGTTCTCTTTCGGCGCGCTGACCGCAAGTCCCTATTCGTAAGAGTGATCTGGCCCGGCCCGGACAGCATTCACACTGGTGCGGCTGCCGTCGCAAGGATCTTACCGGCAACTCTCCACTCACCATCTGCCGAGAGTCTGTGTTCACACGCGGGGCAATACATCGTCTGGTTTGTCTCGTATTCCTTCGCTGGATACCGCTCCTCTTCCTCCTCGGCGGAATCTCTCCCCTCCATTCTCAGCAGCGGGTCACACTGCGTCTCACGGACTGGGCCGATCTCGACGAAATTCCTCTCGACAACCAGGTGCTCGCTGAATTCAAAAAGCTTCACCCTGAGATCAACGTCCTCTATGAACCCAATCCGGGCAGACAGTACGAGGAGAAGATCCTGACCGGCCTTGCGGCCGATGAACCACCGGATGTCTTCCTGCTCGATTCCAAACTCATCCCCACATTCACGAACAAGAACATCCTCCTCGATCTCAATCAATTCATCGACCCGCTCGGCATTGATACATCGCAATGGTTTTCAAATGTCCTTGCCATCGGGAGGATAGGGACTCACCTCTTCGCGTTTCCCAAGGGCTTCAGCCCTCTCATGGTGTACTATAACAAAGATCTTTTTGACAGATCGAACCTCCCCTACCCCTCACGCGCCTGGACGTGGGACAACTACCTCGATTGCTCGCGCGCGATGACTCTGGACCTCGACGGAGACGGAACACCCGACCAATATGGAACGTCGTTCACCAACTACTACTATTTCTGGATCGCATGGGTCTGGAAAGCCGGCGGGGACGTTGTCAACTCATCGGGAACAGCCGCAACAGGTTCTCTGAATTCACCTGCAACCGAGAGCGCTCTCCAGTTCCTCATTAACCTTCGTACCGTCGACAAGGTCGCACCTAATACAGGAAGCTGGGTGCAATCGGAAAAAACAGGGATGACCGTGCAGCTTTTCATGAACGGCAAGACCGCAATGATTGTCGACGGACACTGGCGGCTCCCTCGAATTCTCACTCAGATCGAGCAGGGAAAGCTCCGCATCGGCGTTGCGCCGATCCCGAACCGTCCTGGCGGTGTGAACACGAACGTCATGTATGAATCAGGCTGGAGCGTTCCCGTAAGTTCGAAACATCCGCGTGAAGCAGCGCTCCTGGCCGCGTTCATGGCCGGCGATCAGGCTAACCGGATACGGGCTTCGAAGAGGCTTGAAATCCCATCGAGCCGTCAGGTTGCAGAAGAACTAGTCTCTTCGGACTCATCCGGACTCGAGCGCTCGTTCGTGGAGGAAGTTCCTTTCTGCCGTCAACCCTGGGGATCCACAATCGAGCGATTCAGCGAAATCGAATGGACACTCCAGGATGCGGTGGACGAAGTGATGGTGAACCACCAGCCGATGCATGAGACGATGACCCGCTATGCGGCGACAGTCGACGAGAAGCTGAAGAATATCCGGGCACACCAGTCGTCTGTCTTCAGGCCGATCAGGGAACACTCGGAAATCCTTCCGTTTCTTCTCGGCGTTTCCCTCGTGGTTGCCGGAGCGAGCGTCGTCCTCTACATTCGGGCACGGGGGAAAGCGCGTGCAGCCGGCGGCACTGCGTTTGGCTTTCTTGCGCCCTCTCTTCTGCACCTCACCGTGTTTGTGTTCACGCCAATCGTCTTCGCAGCGTACCTGAGTCTCCATCGCTGGGATATTGTTGTCCCAGACAAGCCATTTGTCGGGCTGGACAACTTTCGTGAAATTGCATCGGACCCCGCGTTCTGGAACGCTCTCAAGAACACGGTTCTTTACACACTGAACGTGCCGATCGCCATGGCAATCGCCCTCGCCATCGCGCTCATCATGAATCGCCGCCTCAAGGGAATCGCATTCCTGCGCGCTTTGTATTTCCTGCCAAGCGTAACGTCGTTCGTTGCTATTGCCCTGGTGTGGATGTGGATCTATCATCCTTCCTTCGGCGTCGCAAATTATGCCCTTGCTTTCCTGGGCATCGCACCTGTGCAATGGCTGAATTCGACGAACACGGCGATGGCCTCAATTGTCATGTTTTCCGTCTGGCTGAGCCTGGGTTATCAGATGGTCATCTTCCTCGCAGGACTGCAGGGGATCCCTTCCGAATTCCACGACGCTGCGCGCATCGACGGTGCGACGGCATGGCAACGATTTTGGAGAATCACACTTCCCCTGCTCAAACCGACAACGTTGTTCATTCTCGTGACTTCAGTCATCAGCTCGTTTCAGGTGTTTACATCCATCTACGTCATGACTGCCGGCGGGCCGGTAGGCAGCACCGATGTCCTTGTGTATCACATCTACCAATCCGCCTGGGAAGAGCTGCGCATGGGATACGCATCGGCGATGTCATGGATCCTGTTCGTCATCATCATGATCGCAACGTGGATGCAGTTCAAGATCGTGGGACGCGAAACTGAATACAGCTAACAACACCGGGAGGTACCAATGTCAAACAAACCAATCAAACGGATTGCCATCAACACCGGAGGCGGGGATGCTCCCGGTCTGAATGCAGTCATCCGCGCTGCGGTGATCGCTGCACTCAACAGGGGCTGGGAGTGCGTAGGAATCAGGGATGGGTATAACGGCCTGATGCTTCCAAAACAATACCCAGACGGCGGGCTCATACCGCTCACGCGCGAGCGCGTCAGGGGAATCACGCACCTTGGCGGCACCATCCTCGGGACCACGAACAAGGGAAACCCGATGAAGTACCCGACAAAAGGAAAAGACGGGAAAATGCGCGAGACCGATCGCACGTCGGAACTCGTTGAGTTGTTCAGGAAAGCGAAGATCGACGCACTCATCTCTGTCGGAGGCGACGGCTCGCTCACGATCTCGAATGCGCTCGCGAAGAAAGGACTGCGCGTCGTCGGCGTTCCCAAGACAATTGATAACGATCTCGAGAAGACCGTCATTACATTTGGATTCGATACTGCTGTCGGTTTCGCGACAATGTGTCTCGACCGTCTCCATTCAACGGCGGAGGCACACCAACGCGTGATGGTCGTTGAAATGATGGGACGGTATGCGGGCTGGATCGCTCTCAACTCCGGCATCTCGGGAACAGCGGATGCAATTCTCATCCCGGAAATCCCGTACGACATCAGGAGTGTCGCTGCAAAAGTTGAAGAGCGCTATAAGAACAAACGGAACTTCGCGATTGTCGTCGTCGCTGAAGGGGCCAAGCCAAAGGGCGGAGCTGTATCCGTGGTCTCGAAGGAGCTTGGACGTGCGGAACGATTGGGCGGTGCCGGCGAACGTGTCGCAGCGGAGATTCAGGAAGCTACGGGAAGAGAAACGCGCTGCGTCGTCCTTGGTCACCTCCTGCGCGGAGGATCTCCCACCACATTCGACAGGTTGATTTCGCTCCGCTTCGGTGCCGCCGCTGTCCGGGCGCTCGAAGAGGGCAAGTCGGGTGTCATGGTTGCGTTGGATCCCCCAACCGTCAGGTACGTCCCACTGGAGCAGGCAACAAAGAGGATGAAGCAAGTGCCGCTCGACTGCGATACGATGCTCACCGCGAGAGATCTCGGGATTTGTTTTGGCGACTGACACGACTCTGGGACAATGGTCAACACTATGAACACGCAACTGAGAATTCGACTTTTCCTTCTCCTTGCCCTTTCATCCACCACAGTAGCGTCCTCGCAACGAATGGAGACGCTGTTCTACACGATCGACAACGAGCAATGCTTCGAAAGTTTTCGTGCGCATGTGCGATCGATCGACATCGTTGGCCCACAGTGCTACCGGACAGATGAACACGGGAATCTCTGGGGGTCGGTCGACTCCAGGATGATGGACCTGGCGAGAGCAAACGATGTGAAGGTGATGCCGCTTGTGGTCAATCCGGGTTTCGATCAGCCCTCGTTCCATAGGCTGCTGCACGACTCCCTTGCGCGGGCCCGCGCGATTGGCTCGATGGTGAGAATTTGCAGGGAAAACAAGTTCTATGGGATTCAGTTCGACTACGAGAACATCCACATTACAGACAAGGACGCGTACACCGCTTACTACAAGGAGGCTGCACAGGCGCTTCACGCGAGCGGATTCAAGATAAGCGTTGCGGTTGTCCCGAGAACATCAGACGATGTCGGCCCGAACGAGTATCAGAAGTGGATCCACGAGTACTGGCGAGGTGCGTACGATTACAAGGCGCTTGCAGATGCGGGTGACTTCATCTCACTCATGACGTACGATGAACATACCCACAGAACAACGCCCGGGCCTGTGGCCGGCATGCCATGGATGGAAGCAGTCATCAGGTTTGTTCTGGAGACGGTACCCCCCTCCAAGGTCTCTCTCGGCATTCCATTTTATTCAAGGCTCTGGCAGCCATCCTATCAGAATTCCATGGCGTACGCCTGGGGGAAAACGCTCGATTATACAGAAGCCATCGGGATCGCAGAAAGATTTCGGGCGGTATGGAAGTGGGATGACAAGGAGCATGTCTCGTATACAGTGTATGCGAATAGCTTTCTGAACGAATATATCTACCTCGAAGACGCCCGCTCCTTCGAAGACCGGTCGGCTCTGGTCTCGAAGTATCACCTTCGGGGAATCTCTGTCTGGCGGCTTGGGCATGAAGACCCAAACGTCTGGCGACACATTACGCCTCTGAAGTGACCGGGAAGTACCATGAAGGTGACAGGCAACATCATAGTGTATTGCGTTCTCCTTCTGCTCGCGGCTTCTATGCTCGTCCCATTCCTCTGGATGCTGAGCACGTCGCTCATGGGCGATCTTGAGGTGTACCAATTTCCGCCGCGTTTCATCCCATCAATACCCCGGTGGTCGAATTATTCCGAGGCGATGTCGCTTCAGCCGTTCGGGAGGTTCTTCTTAAATTCACTTGTAGTCTCATGCGCATCGGTCCTGGGCCAGCTGACATTTTGTTCGATGG
>DATJQB010000529.1:0-10626 GCA_035506075.1 Bacteroidota bacterium
GAGGTTCATGCCGAGAGGATCCGGACTTATTCCACCCCGGCGGGTACTCATCCGAAAGCGAACTGAAGGGAAAGCTGAGAGCTTTGTCGAAACAATGAGGGGCAGGCTGTTCATCCTATCCATGGCGTAACGGGATTCTCATCTCAACGGTCGTCCCTTTTCCTAACGTACTGGTAAGGCTGATGGTTCCATCAAGATCCTCGATCACCTTCTGCGTAATTGCAAGGCCAAGTCCCATTCCATCCGTCTTCGTGGAGAAGTTTGGCTGGAAGACCTTCGTTTGAATGTTTTCCGGAATTCCCCCGCCTGTATCGGAGATCCGGATCGAACAGATCTGCTGGTGTGTGCTCATTTCAATCGAAACAGTCCCCCTGCTCTCCATGGCCTGGACACTGTTCCTGACGATGTTGATGAAAACGCGCCGAAGCTCATCCCTGTCGGCAACGACAATGGCAGGCGCTCCTGGCGACTCGAAACGGAACTCGACCCCCTCGACTTCCCTGAACAGGTTGATTGTTTCAGTCAACAGCTCGTTGAGATCGACGCGTTCGAACCGTCGTTCGGGCATGCGGGCAAAGTTGGAGAATTCGGAAGCGATACGCGTGAGCACGTCGATCTGCTCGATGACGGTTTGCGAGACTCTCCCAAGGATCTCTCCAAAGTCTTTCGCTCCCTGGCGATATGCCTGGACAAGATGCTGAATAGACAGCTTGATCGGCGTCAAGGGGTTCTTGATTTCATGGGCAACTTGTTTCGCCATTTCTTTCCAGGCCATTTCCCGCTCTGCACGGGCAAGCGTCGCCCTGCTCGCCTTGAGCTCCGACGTCATGTCATTGAACGATCTGATGAGGTCCCCCACCTCGTCGTTCGATTTTGCCTGAAGCACGACGTCCAAATCTCCCTTGCCGACGCGCCGGGCCGCGGCCGAAAGCTCACGCAACGGTCTGGATAGCGCATTCGCCACGACGAGGGCAAGTCCGATCACGAGCGAAACGACGAGAGCATACGCTCCAAGAACAAACGCATTGCGCTGAGCCAGTTCTTCATCGATCTCCTGCTGGCGATATAACGCGGGGACTGCGAGAACACCACGGACGCTGTCGCCGAGAACAAGCGGCCGGTAGCCGACGACATAACTCACCTCGCCGATCGTTTCCTGCGTCTCGTAGAAGGCTCTTCCGAGAACGACCGTGTTAACGAAGGCCGTGCCTGTCAGGCGGTTGTCCAGGATAGACGATCGAAAGAGCTCCGGCCTGCTGCTCGCTTTCAACTCCGGACCGTGATAGATGCTGAAATCGACACCGAGATCGGAGGCCGCAACCTCGCAGAAATCGTTGTCCAAATGGTCAAAGTCCTGCTCGTTCTCGACAACTGAATTAATCCGCTGCTGCGTCAATGAAAGATCTTCCACCAGCCTCTTGGTGATATTCTGATCCAGCCGGTCGATCGCCAGCTCGCGGTTGTAATACGCCATGACAAGAAGCGGCAGGACGGAAAGAATTGCAAAATAGGTAATCAGCTTTTCCCTGAAACCAATCCTTGGTCTTCTCCCCGAAGCAAGAAGTGGAACAGTCACCACCGCCGAGCCGAGCGCGAAGAAAAGCAGATAGACAAGGAGAGTCTTTACGGCGTTGAAGAGATGCCAGCGGATATCGAGAGCCCCGATGCGAAGCGATAGGATCCGCGATCGATCCGCATCGTCTTTCGCATAAAGGACGTCCGATGTTTCACCTTCGAATTCCTGCTCGGTCCACACGAACCTCCCCGTGGAGTTTGCCAGCTCCCCCTCCACATCCGGGCCCAAACGAATTCCCCTGAAAAGAACCGGGTCGTTTGTGGACCAGAGTTCGCCATCCCGATATTCCGAGACCGTCACCTTCCGGAAGGCATCTTCGAACGGCTCACGCGACGCACTCCGGAGCTGCTCCGGAGCCTCACCCCGGAAGAGCGTCTTCTGACTTGCCGACATCACGAGTGCAATCGATCCGACCGGATGGTTGTCCTGGTCCAGCACGTAGCCCCATTCACCGTAGTACTTCACGGCGCCATCGGAGACTTTGCGATCGACAACAAGCAGTGAGCCTTCCTCCTTATGGAACAACTGTGTGAGGAGATCCATCTGGTCGACGGAAGTGAGCCCCACAGAGAAGCGGCTGAGTTCTTTCCCGAATGGATCGTACACAACGAGAGCGGAATTATACCCTTCCTTGCTCACGAGCGTCTGAGCCCAAAGACTGAACGCGAGGTCCACGGAAAGTGTCGAATCGCTCACCTCGTTTGCAAGCTGGTCCACCGCTCGTGCTGAAGCACCGCGAAGGCTTTCCGAAACAACCAATGAAAGCCAGCTGTCCACCGGCCGGAGAAGCTCCTCGGCCATCAATTGCGCTCGTTCTTTTTCCTTCTCGTGCGTCTTTGCATCAAGGGCAAAGAGAACAAAGAGGAACATGCAACTCAGGACGAGCGCTCCCATCGAAATCGGTCTCCACCGCCACGGCTGCCACGACGGTCCGCGAAGTTCAAGAAGGACGGAACCGCCGACGAGACCCCCATACAAAAAAAGCGGGAGCAGTACCGGGAGCTGTGCAGGTTGATCAAGCCAGAGATACGCCGTGTACGCCGCGAGCCACACAACCGATACACGCACGACCGACTGCCAGCGCACCCGGCCACTCGTTGTATATTGTCCCATCCATCGACTCGCCGCCAACGCCACGGCCAACCCCGCTGCCGCCAGGCCGATCGTAAGAAAGAGGATGGAGAGATGCATAACGATCATGGGAGCGTTCGGGATCAACGCCATGGGATCGCGGTAACGGATGGTCGAGTCGAACACGAAGCTTCGCATAGACGCGCCGTATGCGCGTACGAGCCACTGGTAGACAAAGATGAGCAGTGCTCCCCCCAACAATCGCAGAACAGGAACCAGACGATTGGTAGTCGCCGGGATCTTCGAGAGCCACCATCGATGGGTTATGCGAAGCAGAGAAAGCAGCGTGACAACGACGGCCGCTGAGGAAATAAGCAATTCTCCAAGCGTCCCTGCCAACCCAAGAGGAAACGGCGAGGAGTGAATCGCAGGATCAAAGAGGAATCCCCCGAGGAGCGAAGCAGGAAACGACGTCAGCCGCCAGCAAATCCGGACAACCCAGGTCAAAACAATGACGGCAAGATCGGACGAATGCCGGCCCGGCAGGTTGCCTGCGAGAAGAAACGCAAGGACCGCCAGGAAGACGAGCCCAATCCCGGCAGCGATGCTCTTGACCGAGTCAAAATATCTGTCTGTCGACTGCTCGTCGGCAACCAGCGTGGGAGTCGGGGCAATGGCATAGCAGATGAGCTTGTGAGTCGTGTCGTAGAGCGGAATACTGAATCCTGCGTCCGAGCTGGTATCCCTTGCAGCAACCTCCGTCGCGAACCGAACCGGTATGCCCGTTTCATCAGCAAGATCGTCGGCAAGACTTGTGCTCGAGACGAACCGGTTTGATACAGGATACGTCGTCTCGAGGGGTTGACCGATGAACACATAGAATCGTCCGTTCGGTGCCGGGATTCCGACAGAAAGGTAGCGGTGAAGTCTCGCCTGCGAAACAAAAACGAGCGAACTGCCATTTGTGTGATGAATCGATGGAGTGTAGGACGGAACGACTGTCCTGCCTGTCCAGAGAATAATTGATCCGGAGGTGTCGACAACGTCGATGCTGCCGTCGCTCCCGCGGTTGAAATCCTCGAGGCGTTGGAACGCAGACGCCAGGCTCGCCGGAGCCTTGGTTTCCATCCCCTTGCTGACATCCGCATCTGCACAGACAGCCGCCCCTCTTGCCCGCTGGGTTTCAATAAGCCCGGTGATGCGGGACTGAATCGTCGCAGCGAGTGCTTCCTGGTTCCTGCTTTTGAGATGCTGCCAGTTGCGTTCCGTTCGCGCATTCCATGCGAATTGGGCAATGCCCGCGAGAAGCAGGACAATAGCGCAGACTGCTGCTCCCTTCCAGGCAAAGCGCACAGATTTTCCTCTCGATGGAAAATGCATAGGGAGCCAGTGCATTTAGTAGATGTTGAACTGGCTGATGACCCAGCGCGACTCCTGGGTCCGGAGTGATACATAAATCTGCGCCGATTGCCTCCTGCCGTGCGCATTGAAAGTCAGGCGACCCGTTGCATACGGCATTGTCCCGGCATCGCTGTAACGCGAAAACTGAAACGAGAGGGACGTACGATTAGAAAAGTAACGCTGAAGAATGGAAACAGTCTGGTTGGCCGAGAAGTAGCCGCTTTCGCCGCCGGAGACGTTTACGAACACTTGTTGGGCGAACTGGGGTGTCGAGCCGGAAAGAGAGGCATTGAGGATATTTCGCTCGATGGCCGAGAAGAGTTTCTTCGCCTCGGCCTGGTCGGGGATACGACGCTGGCCCTCTTTGGCGGAAGAAGGTTCCCTCCTCGGGAGCTTTCGCTCTCCCGCGGTCTGAGCTGCGAGAGGCTGCAGAATCACAAGAACAAGAATCAGAAACAGAGCACTCGAGCGCATATGCGATGACAAAGTATCAGAAAACGCAAGAAAAGTCAACCAACCGAATCCGTTCGACAAAACGCGAAAACGCCCCTCCTTTCGCGCACAACCCTTCTCACATGGGGCGTCTTCTCGCCGAATGTCAATAATGCCCGGGGCTCGGGTGCTTCCTGCATCATCGCATGATCATGCTTCCCGCTTCCCGGTGGAGCATCCCCGAACCGTCGATTGTCGCGGTGTGCTTCAGCTGTGGATTGGAAGCGACAAGCTGATACGCCCAATCGAACGTGACGCGTGATGATGACACGTCCTTCACGCGCAGCTTGGCATAGTGGTCGTCCCAGGTCCACACGACATACGTGTGCCCTACTATCGCTTCAACTGACCGTGAAGGGGACCATCCGGCCGAGGGGGCCGAGACAATATCATCAAGTGACGAGGTGTATCCCATGTCCTGAATATCCGTGTCGTTCCAAACATCGAAGAAGAATCTGCCCGACGCGGCATCGAAATACACATCCGTGGAAGTATCCCTGTAGTCTCCGACGGTGTAGGATGAGAAATCGTAACCTGCAGCCAATGGCGCCACATGGTAATCGCTCAGCTTCGTTCCGAAGCCTTCCGGGCGAGGCGTTGCATAGACAAGGTCCGTACTGAGATCGCTCTCGTTTCCGTCATAGTCATAAGCACTGACGCCGTAGTAGGTTTTCGTTCCGTTCTTCGCATCATAATCGGTGAACGACGTGCGGCCAACTGAGCCGAGAATGCGATAGCGGCCATCGTATCGATCGCTGTACCACACCCTGTACCCTGCGACGTCCGGTTCCGGACTTGCCAGCCATGTGAGCTGGACAGAGTTATCGAGTGCCAGCGCACGGATCCCTTGCGGCGGAGCCGGCGGAGTTCTGTCTTCGTAGAGCGAATGATGGCAGCCGATCACCATCAGCGCGAAAACAACAGTCAAGTACTTCATGGCAATCCTCCCTGATCGTGGTTTCACAAGAAAGGATGACAAAGCACATGCCAAACCTGACTCGCCGATATTCAGAGAGAAATAAAAGAACTAACCGGGGAAATTGTACGAAACGTACGCGGCCCTGTCCACAAACGTGAACAAGGCCGCGAAGAGGGTTTGAACGTATGGTTGTTTCAGGCCGGTGTCTGCGCGAGCAATGCAACGCCGTTGTTAATGATGCCGATCGCCCTGCCTTTGAGGTGATACCCGTTAAATGGTGAGTTTTTCGATTTAGAGCGGAACTTCGCGGTTTCCACGACCCACGGAAGATCCGGATCGATGAGTGTGATGTTCGCGGGCGTTCCCTCTTTCATCGTGATGGGGGGAAGGGAAAGAATCCGTCGCGGATTCGTCGACAGCTTTCGGATTACCTCCATCAACGGGAGGATGTTCTTATGATACAATTCGGTTAGCGTCAGCCCGATCGCAGTCTCGAGTCCGACAATTCCGAAGGGTGCCTGCGTATACTCAACTTCCTTCTCGTCAATTGTGTGTGGAGCGTGGTCGGTTGCAATGACATCGATTGTGCCGTCCCTCAACCCTTCGATCATCGCATCGAGGTCATCCTTCGTGCGAAGCGGCGGGTTCATTTTTGTATTCGTGTCGAAGCTGGTGACCACCGTTTCGACGAGCGTGAAGTGATGAGGAGTCACTTCGCAGGAGACATTCATCCCCGTCGACTTGGCCTTTCGGACATGCTCCAACGCGCCCCGTGTGCTCACATGCGCAACATGGTACCGTGCTTTCGGGACGTACCCCAGGAGAATAATGTCCCGAGCGACCATCAGCTCTTCGGCGATCGGAGGAATGCCGATCATGCCCAGCCTTGTCGAGGTCACACCTTCGTTCATGCATCCGCCGTGTGTCATCGATGCTTCTTCTGCATGCTGGATGACGGGAACACCGTACATCGATGAATACTCAAGCGCACGCCGCATAATCTCAGCGCTCGCAATTGGCGCCCCGTCGTCCGAGAATCCGACTGCCCCCGCTTCCGCCAGCTCAGCCATGGGAGCAAGCTCTTCCCCCTTCCTTCCTTTCGTTGCAGCGCCGATCGGGAAGACATCCACGATGCCCTCGCAGACTTCTTTTCCTTTCGAGTGAACATACCGTGCGACCGATTCGTCGTCGATCGCGGGGTTCGTGTTCGGCATGCAACAGACGGCGGTGAAACCCCCCGCCGCCGCGGAAGAGCACCCTGATTCGATTGTCTCCTTGTGCTCGAAGCCGGGTTCGCGGAGATGGACATGCATATCGATAAATCCGGGAGCGACGATCTTGCCCTTGAGATCAATTTCGCTGAATCCGGCAGGGGGTGCGATGTTCGCCCCGATCCGCTCGATGGATCCATCCAGGATCTGGATGTCCACAACTTCGTCCCTGCCCGAAGCAGGGTCCATGAGTCTGCCGCCTTTCAAGAGAAGCTTCATAGGTTCCTCTGCTTAGTTTGAAGTGCCCAGGAGATACAACACAGCCATGCGAATGGCCACGCCGTTGGTCACTTGTTGGAGAATAACCGAATGTTCGCTGTCCGCGAGATCTGCCGAGAGCTCCACGTCGCGGTTGATCGGACCGGGATGCATGATCGTGATCGGCCCCGGCGCCCTGGAGACCTTTTCCTTTGTCACGCCGAAGAAACGGTGATATTCACGCAACGACGGGAAGAGCCCGCTCTTCTGTCGCTCGAGCTGAATCCTCAGGACGTTGAGTGCGTCAACCTCAGGGATGACATCCTCCAATCGATGATAGACCCTTACGCCCAGCTCCTCGAGATCACGCGGGATGAGCGTTGCCGGGCCGCATACGGACACCTGGGCCCCCATCGTGAGAAGGCCGTAAATGTTCGATCGAGCAACACGACTGTGCGTGATGTCTCCAACGATGCAGACGCGCAATCCCTCGAGCCTGCCAAATTTCTCGCGAAGCGTATACATATCGAGCAGTCCCTGTGTGGGATGTTCATGCCCTCCGTCCCCGGCATTGATAACGTTTGCGTCAACAACCCGGCTGAGGAAGTGCGACGATCCGGCCGCGGCATGACGGATGACAACCATGTCAATTTTCATCGCTTCAATGTTGCGCGCAGTATCTTTCAATGTCTCCCCTTTGCTGACACTGCTCGCGGCAGTCGAGAAACTCACCACATCGGCAGAGAGGCGGCGCTCGGCGAGTTCGAACGAAATCCTCGTCCTCGTCGAGCTTTCGAAAAACAGATTGACAACCGTCTTGCCCTGGAGCGGAGGCACTTTCTTGATGGGTCGATCAAGGATCTCACGGAACGAGACTGCGGTGTCGAGGATCAGGTTTAATTCCTCCTTCGTCATGCCGTCAAGACCCAGGAGGTGCCGGCTGTTAAGTTTCATCGACTCATCTCCTTTCCGTCATCGTCGGTATTGACGAGATACACGCCGTCTTCGGAATCGGTCTCCGCCATCATCACCTTGATTTCTTCCTTCAATGAGGTCGGAACGTTTTTGCCGATGAAATCGGCCTTGATCGGGAGCTCGCGATGTCCCCGGTCGATGAGCACAAGAAGCTCGATGAGCGCCGGGCGCCCAAGATCGGTCAGGGCGTTCAGCGCCGACCGGATTGTCCTACCGGTGAACAACACGTCGTCCACGAGCACCACGACCTTCCCTGTGACATCAAAAAGAATCTCGGTACTCTTGAGCTGCGGCTGGTCGAGCCTTCCCCTCAGGTCGTCACGGTAGAGAGTGATGTCAAGAATGCCGACCTGCACTTCCTTCCCTTCGATTTCCGCAATCTTGCCAGCCAGACGCCGGGCAAGGTACTCGCCGCGTGTCCGGATGCCGACAATTGCGAGGTTGTCAGTTCCCTTGTTCCTCTCGACGACCTCATGCGCGAGCCGGTTCACCGTCCGGCGAAAGCTGTCTGTATCGATGAGTTTTGTCTTAGTCATTGCTACTCCCTTCTAAACGAAAAAGCCTCCAAATCCGCGAAGTCGGAAAAGGAGGCCTTCAACAACCACTGCCGTCAGCAATGAATTGCTATGTACCTGCTGACATTCTCACTTCCTTCCCTACCTCGCAGGATAGGATTAAAGGATCGATTCAAAGAACAAATTTGCCGGCATCAATATACAACCGAATACAACAGAAAGCAAGTCGCGCACGGCGGATGTGCGGATACCGATCGCTCATGCCATTCTGTCGACGATCATCATGGCGACAAGAACGGACAGGTACACCAGCGAAGCCGCAAAGAGCCGCTTCGCGTTTGCATTGCTTCGATCCCGATAGAGCCTGATCGCGAGCATCAGGAATGCGGTTGTAAGAACCGAGGCTCCGGCAAAATACACGACGCCAAGCATCCCGACAAGCGTCGGCATGAGAGCAGCCGGCAGCAGCGCGATGCAATAGATCAGGATCTGCCTGCTTAAGACATCGCCCGTCTGATCGAGTGCCACGAGCAGCTTGTACTGGGCTCTAGCATAGTCTTTCCGGTACATCCAACCGAGCGCCAGGAAGTGCGGCATCTGCCAGAAAAAGAGGATGAAGAAGAGCGACCACGCTCCCATTGACAACCCTCCGGTCACAGCGGACCAACCAATCAGCGGTGGCAGCGCCCCTGGAATTCCTCCGATCACGGTGGCAAACGGCGTGATTCTCTTGAGCGGTGTGTACAAGAAGAGGTACGTTGCGAGCGTTGCGACAGCCAGGAATGCGGCGAGAAAGTGAGTGAAAACAAACAACTCCACGACGCCTGCGACGGAGAGAAATGTTCCAAACACCAGAGCGTGGCGGGCAGGAATCCGGGCCGCGGGGAGAGGCCTGTGTTCTGTCCTCCGCATCTGAGCATCGAACTCGCGTTCCAGGAACTGGTTCAGTGCTCCGGCTCCCGAACCGACAAACAAGGTGCCGAAAAACGTGTGGAGCAGGAAACTCAACTGCAGAGTGTTCGCGGCAGCAAGATATGCACCGCCTACCGCCGTGACGACAGACAAGAGGGTGAGCTCAGGCTTTGTCAGGATGAGATAGTCGACGAGTACCGAACGGCGGATTGAAACCGCGCCGGGCTGTGAAATGCTCTCTTTCATTTTTGAGGAGCAGCCGCGGGCGTGTGATCGGAAATTCCCAGCCGTTTCAGAATATAGGTCACAATGGAATCGGCTTCGGCAGGTTTCAACCCCTGGTTCGGCATTGGTGGGAAGGCAGGATCTCTCTTCACAGGATTCAGGACAAAAGCCATGATCTGATCCTTCTTGCCACCGTATTTCGGTATCACGTCCTTGTAGGCTGGACCGATTTTTTTCGCGTCGAAGAGATGGCACGCAGAGCAGCGACCGTTGTAGATATCTTCGCCAGTAAGCGCAGCAGCAGTGACGCCGAGTTTTGTCTTCAGCTCTTCGGTCGCCAGATCGTAACGGTACGCGAGGATCGCAGCCTGCGACGCGGTTGCGTTGTGAATCGCGACCTGATCGTTCACCGAAAGCACTGCGAGCGAAACCGCAAGTGTGAAGACGCCTGCGTTCAGATGACGCGCGTTGGACTCCCGCGCGAACGCATAGATAAATTGAGCGGCGAGGAACACAAGAAACAAGGCAAGGCCCGCAAATGCATACAGGATTCCTGAGAGCGACGCCGCCGGGAGAAACAGCATAGCTCCAACCACAAGAATCGGGAATGAGATGAACGAGGAAACCATCAACCGGGTTGACACGCGACGGGCCAGCGCCAGGATCTCCTCGTCACGGCGTCCGGCGTTCCAGCCAAAAAAGTAATAGAGAACCCCTACTCCCGTTGCCCCGGCAGAGAGAGCGGCGAACTGAAGAAACCTCAACCAGATTGCGGGAGAGATGAGCACGGCGAAGATCGAGTCGACTTCATCCCACGTCGAAGGATTCGTCGCAATCGTCAGACCGCTCACGAGGAGCACCGAGGAGACGCAGAGCGCAACAACGCCCAGCCGGCCCGCGGCGAAATGAGACGTCAGATTCTCCACCGAATAGTCATGGATCTCGGACAAGCTCTCTGCATTCTTCTTCTGATCACCGAGGAGCTGTTCATATCCCGAAAAGACGGTCCTGAGCCGGAACGTCGACTTGTACACCGACAGCGAAATGACTGCTATGAGAAGGCAAATACAT
>DATJQB010000530.1:0-6683 GCA_035506075.1 Bacteroidota bacterium
AGCGCTTACGATGTCAAACAGTCCACCTTCAGCTCTTTCGCAGCGACGTACCTGCCTCAGTTGTCACTGCGAGGGGACGTGCCGGGATATTACAGCTCCATCAACGCCATCACGCTTCCGGACGGGAGCTCGATCTACACACCTCAGACCCAGGCGAGCTCATCCTTGAGTCTCTCGCTGACGCAGAAGATTCCGTTTACAGGAGGACAGTTGTTCTTTTCGTCCGGGCTGAACCGGATCGACCTCATGGACACGAAATCGCAATATTACAAGTCAAGCCCGATTTCTGTGACGCTACAGCAACCGCTGTTCCAGATCAATACAATGCAATGGGACATGGATGCCCAGGTGCTGCGCTATCGGATGTCGACAAGGGAGCTGGCGGAGGCGATGGAAGATTGCGCAATCGAAGTGACATCAAGGTTCTTTACTCTCTACATGGCGTCGCTGACAGCCGACAATGCGGCCCTCAACCTCGCGATCAACGACACGCTGTACAAAATATCGAAGGGCAGGTTCAACGTCGGCAAGATTGCGGAGAACGATTTGCTGCAGAGTGAGCTCGCATATCTGAGCGCCCAGACGCAGCTTGAAAACGCGCGGGTTGGGCTGTACCGCTCGGCAAACAACCTGAAAGTCGCACTCGGCCTGCCGCTTACCACGGTGATCGCGCTGCTCCCTCCGTCACGAATACCGACTGCTGACGTCGATCCGACGAAAGCGCTCGAGCAGGCCTTCCAGAATCGAAGCGATGCGCTCAACTTCGAACTGCAGAAGCTTACGGCGGACAGGAGTGTCAGGCAGGCAAAATCGGACAACTCATTCAGCGCCACATTGACCGCAAGCATGGGATACAACCAGCGGGCGCCAATCCTCTCGGACGCATACAACAACCTGCTCGAGCAGAAGAATTTCAGTTTGAATTTCACCGTTCCGATTTTCCGCTGGGGCGCGGGGAGTTCGGCGGTCGACGCGGCCATCGCTGATCAGAAGCGAACGGAAGTGACGATCGAACAGTCGCGCCACGATTTTGAGCAGGAGGTGCTGTACCAGGCAGCGCGGCTGAACCTCCTGCGCAAACAGGTTGCCGTTGCCGCGAAGTCCGATACCATCGCACAGCGCCGGTTCGACGTGGCAAAAGACAGGTACCTGATCGGGAAGATCGATATTCCCAACCTGTTTCTCGCGCAGAGCGAGAAAGATAACGCTCACCAGGCGAATACACAGACGCTGTGGGACTACTGGTCGACGTACTTCAGGGTCCGCCGGTTGACCCTCTTTGATTTCGAAACGAACGAGTCGCTCATAGCGGGGAAGGCCGATTGATTTGTCTCGGGCGATGTGGCTCCCGCAGAGTGAGCGTGCCGGGTGGAGTTGAGGAGATGTTGCCCAAATGCCAGAGGAGGAGTCGTCATGAACCTGCTCGTTGTTTGTCTCTCTCTTACACTCTTCTGCCCGTCTGATCCCCAAACCGCACGCGGGATCGTCCGCGGAACTGTCACTGCGCAAGCTACCGGCGAGAGAATCGTAAACGCTGAAGTCACTCTCTCTCCTCCAACGTATGTAACACACTCCGATACCAACGGAACGTACAGGATCACGAACATTCCTGACGGGATGTACAATCTCTCGATTTCCGCGCCCGGCTACGCGCGTCTTACGTTTCGCGGATTGATTGTGCCGTTTTTCTCACCGCTTGTTATCGACGCCAGGCTGCGCGACGCAGCGTCGTCAAGGGACAGCGTCATCGTAGTTAAGTTCGATGCCTCTGCCATGGGTCGGTCCCAACTAGTGGACAAGATGATGTTCTACCAACCAGACAGCACGATCGACTACAAGATCCGCATTGTCGATCCGACAAGAAAGACCGCGGGGCCATGGCCGGATTCCATGAAACCGGGACGGAAGTGAACATGTGGCACACAGCCCCCCGCCTTCTGTGCTCAATGTTGGCAGGCGGCGGAAATACCGGTTTGACAAGCCACAGGACGTGAGAGCTACAATCAGCGGGAATCGTGTGCTCTTCCGTCTCGTCAGTGTTCCATACCACCGTAGTCAAAGCCCCATCGTCATTTGATGTTCTGCTTAACCTTCCCGATCTTTGAATGGAAGGACTCACGATCCCATGAGATCTCTTCTCATTCCGCTCGTCCTATTGCTTCTTTTCACCCTTTCTGAAGACGTGTCCGCCCAGGTGACGCCGAAGGCGACGATCCGCGGCCGTGTCGTCGACGACTCGACGGGTACGCCGCTTCCCCTCGCCAATGTGTTTGTTTCAAATTCTACGATCGGAACTTCCGCAGATGCAGACGGACGGTTTGAGCTGAAAGGCGTTCCCATTGGGTTTCAGCAGATTGTTGCCTCCATCGTCAGCTACAAGCCGATGAGCATCAATGTGCAGCTGAGCGATTCTCTTGTGCGCGTCGTCGAGTTTCGATTGAAGGCGCAGCCAGTTCAGATCTCCGCGGTCGATGTTGAAGCAAAAGATCCCGTTGAATGGAAAAAGCATCTTCAGAAATTCCTTGAAACATTTTTCGGCAAGACCAAAAATGCTGAACGTTGCCGGATCATGAATCCGGAGGTTCTCGACTTTTCATTTGATGAAGAGAATGAGCAACTGACTGCTACTGCGCGCGCACCAATCGAGATAGACAATCAGGCACTCGGCTATCACGTCAGGCTGATCCTGGTTCTTTTCATGAACAATCGCACGAGGTACCAGTTTATCGCGCTCAGCGCTTTTGCCCCCTTGAAGCCGAAGAGCTTTGTCGAAGGAGAGGAATGGAAGTCAAACCGGCTCGACGCCTACTATGGTTCAAAGAGGCATTTTTTGCGTTCGCTGATCAGGAAATCGACCTCAGCCGAGGGATTCGACGTCAACAATCTGCGTCACGATTGGGTTGGAAATGCGATGATGGGGCCCGTGGGATTTGCAGTGAGTCCGGACGCGTTGGTCGCGCCGGGCGACACTCAATACGAGTTCAAGCTGGAGTTCCGGGATTATCTCCAGGTCATTTATAGACGGGAGAACAAGATGCTCATTTCCCTCATCGAGATGAACACACCCACCGTGATCGTCTTTCCGAATGGTTTGACGGCGAACCCGCTCGGTTTGTGGACATCGGGATACTGGGCGACGCAGCGTGTTGCCGAGATGCTCCCGATCGATTACGAGCCCACATCGGCAGCCAACTGAAGTCGTGCGAGCGCGTCGTTGTTCCGAACAGTCCCTCCTGAACAATCACTGTTTCTCACGGAGATCTCATGACATCAGCGTCATTCCTCCTCATGCTTCTCTCTGTTCTTTTCGGCGGACGCGGGCAACAACTTGGAATTCAGAACAAGCCGGAACGGTACATGATCATGGAGATTGCATCGGCCGAACGGGGGAGAGCGTTTGAGTTCACGCTCATCTGGCTGGCGAGATCGGGCAAGGGATGCGAGTTGAAGCGGCTTGAATGCAAGAGCCCGTACAAGTTGAGCGTTTCCGACGAGGCGTATCTGATCCTCTACGGCAAATCGGGGGAAGGGAAGATTGCCACAGAGTATGCGATGACGGAAGGATCGCGGCGGGCCTATCAGCATCTTGAGAAGGGGGAGGCGATTGTCGTGGAATTCCTCCCCAAGCCCGTGGGAGGCGGATACACCAAGTGGTGGCAGCAGGGGAGTCCCAGCGCGCCGCGCATGTCCATGACGATCATGTCAAAGGATCCCACCGTATACTAGAGCCGCTCCTTCTCCGTTCGGAGTTCGCTTGTTCGATATTCAAAATTTGCGTGATTAGGCACTTCGAACATGAATGTCGAATAATGAGGTTTGTTGTGCCGCGATGGTGCGTGACGCCGTCCCGGACTTCTCCGTTCGGAGTTCAATTGTTCGATATTCGAGATTCGCGTGAATATCTGCGCCGGAGGCGCATCCACCTCTAGCGGACAATGTCGAGCACAAATGTCGAATGATGAGGTTTGTTGCGCCGCGATGGTGCGTGGCACCTTCCCGGACTTCGGCGTTCAGAGTTCGCTTGTTCGACATTCACAATTCGCGTGAATATCGAACATTGCACAAAGAATAACAAACACTGAAGTTTGGTTTACAGCAAGTTTTGCCCTCATTCTGCATCTTACCTCTTGAATCCTTCAAGAGACCTGACACAAGCACCGTAGACGAATGCACTTCGCATCGGACCGTGAGTTGTTGAGTCAACTCCGCACCGGAAATTCCCAGGCATTTACGGAACTTTACAACAAGTACCGGCGACGGCTGCTGGCGTATTGCTATCGCCTCCTGCAGGATCCGATCACAGCAGAGGATGTTGTCCAGGTCGCCTTTCAGAAGGCGTATGCGTCGCTCCATACGCTTGACAAACCAGAGCTCTTCTTCTACTGGCTGTTCAGCATTGCGCGCAACGAAGTCTACGGCCACATCCGCAAGTTGAGAAGAAATGGCATACCCCATTCGATTGAAGAGGAAGATGATCTCTGGACCGAAGAAACGCCGCATGAGCAGGTAGTGAGGAAGGAGACGACAGAAATTGTCGAGCTGTTTCTCAATCAACTGAAAATCGAATACCGGGAAGTGTTAGTCTTGCGTCAGTACGACAAGCTATCATACGCAGAGATTGCAGCGATAACAGGGGACAGCGTGAGCTCGGTGGAATCGAGGCTGTTCAAGGCGCGCAAAGCTTTGGCGAAGAAGCTGGCGCCATATTTCGAAGGATTGTAGATCCAACGCCGCGCCTGTCCTGGGCGCAACAGATAACCGGGCAGGTCAGTGCGTCCACAAGTACCAACGTGAACCAGGATGGAGCACCACATGAGCTGCGCAGATCATCAAAAAACCATCAACCGACTTATCGATCATGAAATAAAAGCAGGCGAATGCGCTGAACTCTTTGCGCATCTCGGCACATGCGCGGAGTGCAGAGGGTTCTATGAGACGATTCTCACACTCGACGCTGCATTGGACAACGTTCACCCGGTGACAGATGAAATGCCGGCATTTCGTCAGCCGCGAGATCTCATCACCAATCAAAAGAGCATTGCCCCGCGACCGTCGAGCCTTCTCTTCGCCATCGTGGTGATGCTGGTTGTTACCCTCCTCTTCTCAGTCGATGTAAGGATCGAGAAACCAACTCTGGACAGGCCCTCAGCCACGACCAGCCAGCGGTGATGTTGTTGATCGAACGAAGGAGTACTGCAATGGATAACAAGCCGGATCAAACGAATCGCACACTCATACTGTATTTCGTTCTTTCAATCTTCTTCGCCGCGCTCAGCATGCTTGCGAGCAGAGTCATTACTGTGAAGTACTTCCGATCGTATGCGACGATCACCATTAACATGAAATGGATGTTCTGGCTCTCGGCAGCACTCTCCGTCGCGTTCATTCTGCCACTTATTCGGTCGATTCTGTTTACGCTCCATCAACAAGGCCGCCTGCCAAAGGCAATGGGCTGGTTCTTCCGGGACGAGGTTTCGGAGAAGGTTGTGTCGATCATTCATTCTATTCAATCCTTCGTCGTGAGCACCCTTGGTCGATTGATGTTGGCTGGACTCGGCATCTTTCTGCTCACCTACGCAGTGTGGAGATCCGGAGTGATTCATGAGATGGAAACCGACAGTAATCTTCTGACACTCGCTGACGCGGCGAGGGGGCGGCATCCGGATATCGCGGAAGCTTCCTATTCGACGGTTGAATTGAGCTCATATATTCACACGCAGCGGGGGAGTTATATCCGTGACTGTCTGCGGCTTGTAAGGGATCTTAAGGCGGGAGGTGCGAAGGTCGTCGTGCTCGGAACGAGTGCCCCGATCGTCAGCAAAGATGAATTCGTTCTCCTGAGGAAGCTTGAAGAGACCGGCATTGTCGTTTTCGCAACAGAGTATTGGCGAACGCTTCGAGTCGCAGACTCAACAGGAGAATTGAAGCTCTCGGCAGGAAGCGTTACGATGCCCGAGAATGAAGTTGACGAGACTTCGTACCGCCTTGTGCGGTTGAGACCGACCGGAATTGACAACGTCGGCAGTCCCCGGTTGCTTGACATATCCATGGAGATACTCCGCAAGTACAAGGGATACGGAAATGACGTTGCCTGGACTGAAGAGGGGGGTGAATTCCGATTCGGAGAATTCAGGGTTCCTGTTACATCAGACGGTTGGATGTACTCCAAGAGCAGAGGATTCAGAATCTGGGATCCACTCGTCTATGTGGATAGTACGGGAGCTTGGGAGTACGAGTCGGGTGGAGAGAAGTTCTATTCTAGTGGAATAAAGAAAGCAGGTCTCAAAATTGAAGGACACATAAGAAATGGAAAGAACATCCCAGCGCAGGACATAGGCACTCTCTATCAAGGCAAGATTGTGCTGCTTACGGATAGCTTTGGCCGGTCGGGTTCATACCTCGTTTCACAAGCATACGAATCTGCAGTTGAGAATATTCTCACCGGAGATCTGATTAGAAAGTGGGAGATGGGGCACCTGTGGCTTTCAGTCTTGTGCTTGGTTCTTGCCGGTTTCATCGCCTATCGCGTGAGACTTGTAGTCGCAATCCTGATCCTGCTTGCGATGCTCCCGTGCGTCCTCCTGTTCGGATCGTACCTTTACACAAGCTACAACGTTCTTGTCGATCTGTTCTACCCATTGCTTTCCACGGCGATGGCCGTTGTGATCTTCCCTGTCATTGTT
>DATJQB010000531.1:0-3046 GCA_035506075.1 Bacteroidota bacterium
AGGATTGGTCAAACGTATCGCGACATCGAAGGTGGATGCGATTGCTTCGCAGACCGAATCCACAGGAGCTCGTGAGAACACCATTTTCCCCGAGAGCCAGGCAGGATAGCCGGTCAGTAGCAGTCGGGTCGGTTGCTCCGGATAGCCGGCGTTCGCGCACGACGTCCGTTCACCGCCGTCGAGCACCACGGTGCTGTCACGCCCGGCTCGTTCTGCGCTGACTCTCACTCTCCCCGTGAGCACCCCGACCTCCATCCTGTCGTTGCGAACGCGAACGTCGAATTCCGTCCCGACCACGCGCACTCTGGCAATATCCGTAACCACGACGAACGGTGTCCCGTTGGAACGAACATGAAAGAGTGCTTCCCCCGTCAATCGCACTTCACGGGAGTCCAAAAACGATCGGCCATCGAAGCTCAACGTCGACAAATGGTTGAGTGTTACATCACTGCTGTCAGGCAGCGTGATCGCCGTAACTTCCCCGTTGGATGTCTGGTAGGTCGCTTCGCCTCCACCGGGCCGGCGGGAGATTACAGCGAGTATGACGATGAGCGCGACAGCCGCCACGGGAAGCGCGATCCGGAGCGGATGAACCTGGATTGATCGGTGCGGGACCGGGGCGTCCACCGGGCGTTGTCTCAGAACACTTTCCAGACTGCGCCATTGATGATCGGTGTCGGGCTCGGTGTTGTTGATGAGCCTGGCCTGTCGTTCAATCATGTGCTCAAGCTCCGCTGGAGCCTCTTCTCGGTGTCGCGGCCGCAACCAGTCTCGCAAAGCTCTCATGGGGACATCCTCCTCTTCTATGAATACGTTTGTCCCGTGCAGAGCACCTATGCCCATGGCTGTCTTGCGTGTGCCGAATCCAGGAGCTATCTTGCGGTATACCATGACGGACGAACACCAGGAAAAGACCACCAACGGGACTTGGCTTGAAGACGTCGACCTTGTGCGGAAGGCCCGTGGCTCGGACATCGATGCCTTTCGATCACTTTTCCAAAAGTACCAGCCTATCGTCTTCCGCAACGTCCTCTTCCGTACACGTGACACCGAGCTTTCCCATGATATCGTTCAGGAAACGTTTCTGAGGGTGTGGGAGAGGCGATCATCCCTTCGACCAAATCGGAGCTTTCTGGCATATCTGCTTCGCATCAGCGTGAATCTCGTGCTCGATGCCTCACGGAGAGAACGCACACGCGAACGACTCAAGGGCTACATTCCGGAACCTGCACAATCGGAAGGTGATGATCCTGACGAAGCGTTGAGACTGACGATGCTGGAGGAGCGGCTGGCGAAAATCATCGACAGGCATCTGCCCGAACGATGTCGGGCAGTGTTTCTCCTCAGCCGCATTCAGGGGAAATCACACGGCGAGATCGCCGGCATGCTGCGGATCAGTGTGCGGACAGTGGAACATCAGATTGCACATGCGGTCAGGGTGATCAGGAAAGAGCTGGAGAAGGATGAGATGGGGAGAGGAAGAGAACGGGGAAGGCGAAGAGGAAACGTCAGCGGACTGCTGTTTGTTTTCTGCCTGCTGCTGACCGCATACTCCCTACCTTGAGCGATGCTTTCGCTTGGCGCTCGTCTTTGTCGCGTTTGCTCCGCGCTTGTTCGTCGATGCAAGCGTCTGCTCGATCTGTCGCAGGTGGTTCACGTCGTGCCCCGCCATCATCCCGGCGATACGATGGAGAGTTTCCTTCCCACGCTCGGTGTGCATGCCGTAGTTTTCCCAGAGTTCAGCGGGCACCTGCTTGAGAAGGCGGATGGTGCGCTCACGCTCCGCCAGGAATGAATTCAGGGAGACCCTCGGATCCTGCTTGGCGTAGTGCGAGAATTCCGCCCACACGTCCTGGTCGAAGCCCTGGATCGTCACCCCGTTCGAGCCAAGCACCAGTCGCATCCGAAATCCCATCACCAGTTCTGAGTCGGCCAGGTGAGCAAGGATCTCGGTTACGGACCAATGCGTCGGGTCCGGTCGCTTCGAGAGTTTTTGCCGCGTCGCACCTTTGAGGAGTTTTTTCAGCCGCCGGGGAGTCGACTCAATCACCTTCAACGGTTCTGACCCCTCGATGTACCCCAGAATCCTTGCCGTGTACTCCTGCGGTGTCTCGATCATTGCCGGGGCCTTCTTTCTGGTCGATGAAGAATTCCGGATAATGTATTATCCCGGGATCTGAGATGCAATGCTCACATGGCGCTCACCTACCTGGTGTGTATCGCACCCTGAGCGAATACATCCTGAGCATCGATGGGGTCCAATCCACAAGTTGCATCAGCGAGTAGTCGCCTTCGATAACCACTGACGGCCATCCCGGGGCGATGCGTTGGATCGGAAGATGAACGCCGACGCCGTAGCGGCCATGTAACGTGTTCTGATATCCGTACACTCCGTCGAACGGTTCGGCCTCCCCGCCTCCCCGAAGTTGAAGCAGCTCGAATATCGAGATCTCCACACCAAGTCCCCAGGAAGCATTGCCGTGCCACATGGTTGCATTCAGGAGATCGCGGTACTCTCCCATTACAACGATCGAGAATGGCGACAACTGGCTTGGGACCTCGGACATGACTTCAAGATGGTATGCAATACCGATCCTTAGATTTCTGCCGAGAGGGATCGTATAGTCGATTGGGATTGCAACAATCCTCGTTACCCCGGTCGCTGGATCGTAGTAAAAACTCTCTCCCGTATAATGGTATCGGAAAGGAGTACCGAACCCCTGCAGGGCGAGTCCGAGACTGAGATTGTCTTGTACCTTCCCGTTGCCGAAGAGAGAGCCGGTGTTGCTGAGCACTCCGAGATCACAGACAAACGCCGGACCCGATTTCACTCCAAGGTCCGCGTCGGAGAGTTGGGACCCCCACCAGCCGACCAGATCGTTCTGATTGAACATCTTCACTCCCACACCGACCTGAAATCTCGGATCGATGGCGTAGCCCCAAGCCAATCCGACCGTGTAGTCGTTGGGATGCAATTTTCCGTTCGGGATTATATCAGCTGGGTCTGACATGTAAGCCCTGCCATAGTCGAGCCTACGGTACGTTG
>DATJQB010000532.1:0-3326 GCA_035506075.1 Bacteroidota bacterium
CTGGATGTTAATCCCGAACACGACGAGCCACAAAGCCAGCAACAGCTCCGATGCGCCCGGGATGAGAATGTACGGCATCAGCGTGGCGGCGAACGGGGGCGAAAGAAAGCAGGCAAAGCTGTTGAACAGGTAGCACACACCTGAGAGTCCAAGGAGCAGACCCAGAATTCGCGGGAGGAATGTCAGCGCAAGCACCTGCGATTGTTGGACCGTAAATGCACCCGGAGAAGGCGCCTCTTTGAGGATCACCAGAGGTGCAACTTCATGGAGGCAAAGGATTGACGCCATCGCGCTTCCGACAAGGCCGAAGAAGGCGGCGAGCAAAGAGCAATTTCGATTCACCGGTTTGAAGATGTTGTAGAGGAGAAGGATATAGGCGATGTACAGGAGTGCGACGACATCGCCCACAAAAGCCCATCGATACAGCGATTCGCTTGCCAGGATGTTCTGGGCCGTGACCGCGGCATCGTTGAAAGCAATGAGCTTGCCGCGAACGAAGACCGCGAATCCCGACGTGGCGGTGATCAGGGCGATCGCGCCGGCCAGCCGTGCGTGGAATTGCGGGGCAGGATCGCGGGAATTCTCCACTAGGGGGTCGATCTCCGTGATTTTGCTTCCTGTGTCGAGTTGTTCTCCTACTTTCGACGGGATTTCTTCCACTGGTTCCTTGTCTTCGGACGAACTGAGGGTGGGTTCGGTCGTTAACGTCGAGCCTTGTACCCCCGGTCGGCCTACGGATCTAAGCGATCATGATGGCATGCATTCCGGCGATCATGGGGAAGCCCTTCTCGGTAACACAGCAGCCCATCCATCAGAAGAGATGATGAACGGGCTTCTCAAAGAACGATACAGGCAAAGCTACATCGATGTCGCGGGATTGTCAAGAAGAAGGAGACGACGTTTGAACATATAACTTTGGCAAAGAGATCGCTCACACCCGAAAGCGATGCGGATTGATCGTCTCAGGCTTGGCATCGAAGTAGTAGCATATTCAACAGGCGTCACGACCTGCCGTTCCGAGCAAGCCTGATGGTCGACCTGGATCGTCGTCGAATGCAATGAGGGGGGTCCACTATGCGGACTTGTGCAATTCTTCTTTCCCTGGCTCTCGTCTCGTGTTCTTTCACCTATGCTAAAACGTCGTGGTCGAACCCGCCTGGGGGCGATGAGGACGTCACCGCATACTTGCCTTTTGCGGACGTCATGCCTGAACCGGTCGGTGGTCTTCCTGCGATAGCAAAACACCTCTACTATCCGGAAATAGCGCGATCGGCTCGCGTCGAGGGAAAGGTCTACGTCGTTGCCTACATCAATGAAAAGGGCGATGTTGACGACGTGAAGGTCATCAAGGGTCTTCCCGGAGGGTGTGACGACGCAGCCATCAAAGCGGTCAAGGAAACGAAGTTTACCCCGGGGAAGCAGAACGGATCACCGGTGAAGGTCCAGCTCTCCATCCCGATCACATTCAGACTGCAGTAACGGCGAGAAGCTCCTCGCGTATCCCGCGCTCTTCCCGCGCAGAAGGGGAGATGGGGAGAGTGGCAGAGCGGGAGAAAAGGCTGAAAGCAGCAAACAGTAAGCAGCTCTCAGTCGAAAGTAGACAGTGGATCGCCTTCGGGAGAAACTGTCGACGGTTGACCATCGGCTGACAACTGTCCCTATCGGAGCAAAAGCATTTTCCTCGCCGCAGAATGGGCACCCGCGGTCAGGCGGTAGAGGTACACCCCACTGGCGAGGTTCGTCCCGTCAAACGAAAAAGTGTATTTCCCGGCCGGATATCTGCCATCGGCCAACACTGCCAATTCCCGTCCAAGGATATCATACACGACAAGGCGAACGTTGGTTGACGCAGGCCCCTCGACTCCGCTCGGGGCGCCGACTCGATCTACAGAGAAACTAATGCGAGTCGTCGGATTAAACGGGTTTGGATAATTCTGCCACAACGTGAATTGTTGGGGGGCAGAGTTTGCAGAGGCCACGCTCGTGATCGTGGGAGCGACAGACTCCCGCATGAGGGTGTAGAGGTACAGATGACCCAGGTTGACGTACCAGATATTGCTCCGGTTGCTGATGTACTGGAGATGATCGTGCAGGTACCGCGCGTCCTTGTCGGGATAGAGAACCTGCGGATGCCACATGCAATGGTAAACGTCCCCTTTTGCAAGGATGGTGTCGAACAAACCATTCAACGAGGCTACGCTCGTATCTCCTCCTCCCCATGACGGAGCGCCAAGCTCGACGGTCGGCATGAATGGTTGGAAATGATCGACCTGTCCGTCCCACGCACTGAGTGTAGAATCACCGTAATAGTACTCCCGCGGACCTGTCGTATCCATGTTCGCGTACAGCCTTTCCGCGATGTAACCTGCGACGCCTGTCAAAGAATCGACAGTGGCGTCGAAGTCCCCGTACGGAGCAATCCAGGTGTAGACATATTTGGTACCACCCATCGTGAACAGTGGCGGCAGAGAAAGACCGTTTTTGATGTCTTCAGAGGAGCCCATCACTTCTCCGATCGGATCAGCGTAGGGCGTCGGCGGATGAGTTCGACTATGGGATGCGACCTCGACGAACCCTGAATCCAATTGTTGTTGGAGGCGGGACCAGGAACCGCGGGACGAGTAGTCAATGGCAGTGATGATCCCGACCGTGACATACAGATGGTACGAACGGAACAAATCGATCAGCGATGTAAACCTGCCGTCGAGGACCACCCAGTCGGACCAATCGTCGGCACTTACCGTGACCGCCGCTGTTCGGTTGTCATAGTATTTGCAGATTCCATCAAATCGTGAAGCAACAGGTTGCAGAAGAGAGTCGGAGATCCGGATAAGCACGGAATCGCTGGCAGAAGAGAAGGCGACTGAGACGTACGCCTTGTCGTTGTTGTGGTCGAAGCGGACGACTTCCATTGCATTGAAGAAGTCCGGCGCCGATTTCTCCGGCAGGGATTCCCAGTCATCGCCGGCCAGGAATTTTCGCTCGACCTTCAGCCCCGTCGACGACGGAGGGATGTCGAATTGATACGTCAGCGGATACATACACCCGTAGCGCAGATGAAACGCATGGTCTATCGTCGCCACGAAGGTATTGTCTGATGTCAGAGAGACCGATAGCCGGGAAGGTTCGAGGGCAAACGCAGAGACGGTGACGAGGAGGGCGCACGTCAACGTGACCACGATTACCGAACTGCTGTGGAGCATCAGAGGTGAAAGAGATTGCCAAACTCGTTCCAGCAATTTGATCTTCATTGACATTCCAATTCCTCAACAATATTTCCTTTGGAGAATGAGTATCCCTTTGGTCAAGAGTCGTGGGGGGGGGGG
>DATJQB010000533.1:0-3290 GCA_035506075.1 Bacteroidota bacterium
GTCGAGAGTAAGAAGCTGGTAGTCATCAAATAAATATGGCACTATTTCACTTGTCGATTGTGGATTGTGAATCGACCATCCACAATCGTGTTGGTGGAAAGGCTTTTCGAATTCAGGAGGGCTCTTCACATGAACCAACGACTTACGCCGGTAATTCTGACGCTCTGCGTCTGCTTGTACGGAACGACGAGTGCATCTCCTGCATTCGGCCGAAAAGTCGATACGCGGGTTAGTCAGGTCACGGTCTACAGCGACCGCGCCATGGTCACGCGCGAAGGGAAGGCTTCACTTGAAGCAGGTGTTCAAAGGATCACTATTGGCGGTGTCCCGCCGCTTCTGCTGGATGAGACTGTCCGCGTTTCTTCTTCCGGTACTGCAGAAGCAAAGATCCTTGAGGTCAAAGTGGAACGAGTATTTATGGACACCATCCCCGCCACAAGGATGAAGCCTCTTCTCGAGAAAAGCAAGACGATTGCCGACGAGCTGCAAAATCTCACGGACCGGTCAGCAGTTGTAGCCAAGCAACAGGAGTTCCTCGGGAAGATCGGGATCGCATCAAGTGAATCGATATCGTATGAGCTGAGAGCGCAACGCCCTAAAGTAGAGGAGTGGAAAAAGACTCTCGCCTTTCTCGATGATGAGCTTACGCGGTTGAATGAAGAATCGCGCACGATCCGGGCGCAACGGCAGGATCTCGAGCAGGCCTTTCGTACGGTTCAGAGCGAAATCAAGGTGCTCGGGGGAGGCTCGGAGCGCAGCGAGAAACAGATCGCGGTTCTCATCGATGTGAGCAAGGGAGGCTTGTTAAAGTTTGAGGCTTCGTATCTGGTGGACCAGGCGGGGTGGACTCCGACGTACGACATCCGCGTTGCCTCGGGTGACACCACGGTGAGCCTTGCCTATGCAGCGTTCGTGAAACAGAACACCGGAGAGGACTGGACCAGCTCCCGCCTGACGCTTTCGACGTCGAGACCAACGCTAGGAGGCTCTCCGCCGGAGGCGCTCCCCTGGTTTATCGGGACTGCCGAGGGCGCGTTCGGCTGGGTGGAGGGGTTCGTTCGCGATGCCGGGACTGGAGATCCGTTGGTCGGTGCGAACGTAACAGTCTCCGGTCGGCAGACCGGCGCGGCGACCGACGTCAACGGCTACTATCGGATCGCGAATGTGCAGGCGGGGAGTGTACAGCTCCAGTGCAACTATATCGGCTATCAGACTGTCGCAACGAATGTCGTGGCGCGTCCGTTTGTCGGGACTAGGGCGGACATCCAACTGACCGCCCAAGCGGTGGCCGCCGGGGAGGTTGTCGTCACCGGACAGAGGTCAATATCCACCCAGTATGCCACCAACGCAGTGCGCATCATTGGCGAAAACGAGCCTTCTCATGTGGCAAAGGAGGACCGTATCGTTTCCTACCAGACCACGACCGTTTCCTCGGCAATGACTGCAGCCTCGTTCGAGATCGCCGGCGAGTCGAACATCCCCAGCGACAATGCCAATCACCGCGTGTCTATCATGGTTGCCTCAGTGGGGGCATCGCTCAGCTACATCAGCGTGCCCAGGATCCAGGCCGACGCCTTTTTGAAAGCCACCATGCGCAATTCGACGGACTATCCTTTGTTGCCCGGACCGATGAGCGTCTACCTGGACAACAGCTTCATCGTGAACTCCAAACTTGCAGCCGTTTTGGCCGGGGAACCGTTCGAAGCGTACCTGGGGATCGACAACGGAGTCAAGGTTGAGCGGAAACTCCTCAATCGCCTGACGGATCAAACAGGTCTCTTCTCAAAGAAACGTACCACGAGCTTCGACATCGTGATTATTGTACAGAACCTGAAGAAAGCTGCCCAGGCCATCAGCATTCGTGAGAGCATTCCGGTTTCGCAGGACGAGCGCATCAAAGTCACGCTTTCCCGACCGGCTCCCGAGGAGGCCGTCCCCGATGCCAACGGGATTATCACCTGGCAGATGACGCTGGGACCCGGAGCGCAACGTGAGCTGCGGCTTCAGTACTCTGTCGAGGCACCCTTTGACGTCAATGTCGGGGGAATGGAATAAGGTGTCACACGCGTAGTGTTCGCCCAGGCAATTGAAAAGTGTTTAGTCATCGTTGTGCCCGGAATCCCGCTATGACGTTTGGCAGCCTTGAGATATTTCTCCTTTGCCGGTCGGAAAATGAGCTGATCTGCAGTATGATATATGGGACCCTGCTCAGAAAATGGAGGACGAGATGGCGAAGGGAGATGACATACGAGAAAATCTGGTGGCGTTTGCAGTCTCCGTCATGGATCTGTGCGACACTCTACCGAGAACGACTGCGGGCATACACATCGCCGACCAACTCCTGAGGAGCGCGACCTCGGCGGCGCCAAACTATGCCGAGGCTCGTGGAGCTGAAAGCGGACGCGATTTCATTCACAAGCTCGGTATTGTATTGAAGGAGCTCAACGAATCGGAAGTCTGGATCGACATGCTCGTGCGTCGCAAGATGGCGGAAGGACAATCGATCCTGCACGTCCAAGAAGAGTGTAAAAGCCTGTGCAGGATTATTGCGGCAAGCGTCAGGACGGCGAAGCAGAACATGGGGAGAACGGCCGCTGGGTCGGGGCAGAAAGCGGGGGACAGAACGAGCGACTAGAAAGGACCGAGCAAGGTTAGAAGAATGTCCACGAAAAAGCCCGACACGCATCGGGCTTTTCTGTGTGCCTTTGTCGATTGTGGATCCACAATCCACCATCCACAATCGTTTGGTGCCCGGAGGGGGATCCCGCACAGACACCGTGCGGGATTTCGGGGCGGACGGAGCCGCCCCTCAACTTGAACTCCAGCCGGATTTCGTGAACAACAAAACGAAACCCACCCTGAAGCCATTGGGATGGGTTTCGTTTTGAGTGCCCGGAACAGGACTTGAACCTGCACGACCTCGCGGCCACTAGCTCCTGAAGCTAGCGCGTCTGCCAATTTCGCCATCCGGGCGTTACCATTTTAGAATTTAGAGTTTAGATTTTCGATTGAAAGAGCCCGCCTGAGATCGGAACCGAGTGCCCGCGAGCTCCTGAGGCTAGCGCGCTTATCCCGCGAAGTTCAATCGTCTCTGCAACCTTGAATATCCTTCAGCCTTTCCAACTCACGAAGCGGGATCTGCCAATTTCGCTTGCCTCGGCGTCGTCCGAAGGACGACGACGGGCCATCCGGGCGTTACCATTTTAGAATTTAGAGTTTAGATTTTCGATTGAAAGAGCCCGCCTGAGATCGGAACCGAGTGCCCGCGAGCTCCTGAGGCTAGCGCGCTT
>DATJQB010000534.1:0-10841 GCA_035506075.1 Bacteroidota bacterium
AGCGCTGCGTGAATGCCCACACCCTCGTAGGTTTGGTCATCGCGTCAGGGGATCTTGTTTCGGAGAAGAGCATGCTTTCGCTGTTAGGCTCACGCACCATGGCACTTTTTGTATTTCTTCCCGCTGCCGCAGGGACAGAGCGCATTCCTGTCAATTTGTTCACGAGCCGGTTGAATCTGTACCGGTTCGGAAACGGTTGGCATCACGGGTTCAGCGTTTCGGCTCATCCAGTCGTTCGCCAACATTCGTAGTTCTTTGTCGGCATGCGCAAAGAACATCATATACGATTCACAGAAGTGATTCAGATTGTTGTCCCGGAGATCGCGGACCCGGTCCTTCGTGCAGCCTCCGCGACACGGCCGAAGCCACTGGCACTGGAGGCATTTGTCGGGAAGGTCCTGTTTCCATTCTCCAAACTTCGTCTGCAGCGGTGAGTTCAGCATGTCGGCCACATTGCTGCTCATGATATTCCCGAGTTTCCACTCGGGCTCAACAAAGAAATCGCACGCGAAGACGTCGCCGTTATGCTCGACGACAACATACACGCCGCAGGTTTGCATCAGCGTGCAGTCGGGAGCGTTGAGCCCAACATACTTGTGCAGAACAGAATCAAAGAACCGGACGGAGGTGGTTGGAACGGAGCCATGAAAATCAGCCCGCCACAGATCAAAAATTCGCACGAGGAATCTGCCATAGGCCTCAGCAGATACGGAGAAGGGCGCCGCTTTTGTCGGATCGGACGGGTCGGTTTCAACGCACGGGATGAACTGCATGAAATCGAGTCCAAGCTCCTTATGAAATGCGTAGATCTCCTCGGGAAACTGGACAGAGTAGTCGTTGACGACACTTAATGCGTTCACCTCAACTCCGGCATCGAGCAGCAGCTTCGCACTGTCGATCACCTTTGACCATGATTTCTGTCCGCCTTTAAAGGTCCGGTAGTGATCATGCACATGTTCGGGTCCGTCGATCGACAAGCCAACGAGAAAGCTGTATCGCTTTAGGAATTGCGCCCAGGACTGATCAAGCAAGATCCCGTTAGTCTGCAGCCCGTTGCCGACAGATTTCCCGCTCCCATACTTGACCTGGAATTCAACCGCCTTCTCGAAGAAAGGAAGCCCGGCAAGCGTCGGTTCGCCACCCTGCCAGCCGAACGATACGCTGCGACCCGACTCCCGGAGGACCTGCTTCACCGTCTCCTCGAGAACTGTCTCACTCATCCGATGGATTTTTGCACCGGGGAACTGGTTGGTGCGGTCCAAGTAGAAGCAGTAAGTGCAATCGAGGTTACAGTCCGGTCCCGCTGGTTTGATCAGAACAGACTGCAGTGACTTTTTGTGCGCTTGCATTCAGCTCACAGCGTTGATAGATGTGTTCCATCGATCGGAAGAACGATGGATTGGTTGAGAGCTCTCTTACCCTGGAACGACAAAGGGGTCATTCGTCTGGCGACACCACTCGGACAGATACTGGCGATGTTGTTCAAGAACTTTTCGATATTCTTTTTTCAATGCGAGGTTGACAAGCTCACCGGGATCCTGCTCCATATCCACCAGCGCCTCTCTTTGTTTGCCGAGATCATAAGCATAGTATTTGAACCGTTCGCTCCTCACCATTCGGCCGTTCGGCTCCGGTTTGTAACCGTCAATGGCATCCCCCTGGACCATGTGGTCTTCCGCTACCACGTACGGGCGGGACTTGAAGGCCGCACCGCTGGCTGCGGGCTTGAGACTTATTCCAATGAGGTTTGCCGGTGCCTTGATTCCCGCATAGTCGCACATCGTCGGAAGCAGATCGATGCCTGTGCTCATGAGGATGTTGCACGTGCTTCCCTTCGCCGCTCCGGCGTCCACAATGATAAAGGGAACCCGCGACGATTCATCGAATAGCACCGTCTTCTGGTTCCAGCCATGCGCACCCTGGCAGTCACCATGGTCGCTGGTGAAAATAATCACGGTGTTCTCTTCCTGGCCTGATTCACGCAGCGCATGCAGGACTTTTCCAATGTGCGCATCAACCTTTTCGATCAGTCGGAAGTAGACCCATCGATATTCACGCCACTTCTTCTCGTCAAAGTTACCGACCGGAAACAGCCTGTTCGCCTGAAACGATCGCTTGATGAGAGGAATAATGTCGGGTTCATCTTTCATTGGTGACAAATTCGGCACAGCCGGCGGGCATTGATCCAGCGGAGGGGGGTCACCGACCGGACCGTTCTTCATCTCCTCGCCCCGAGGCCACTCACAGACGTTGTGCGGATTGACAAATGATGTCACAAGGAGGAAAGGCTTGTCGCGCTTCTGCATCATGAATTGTGCTGCCAGCGGTGGAACGTCCTTGTCAATCCCGTCGTTCTTGATCGCACCGGTTGTTTCAAACCCGTGAGCGTTCTTGTCCGCGACCGGGAATGGGAGATGCCACTTGCCGAAATAACCCGTGTCATATCCCGCATCGCGGAAGATGGTGCCATACGTTCGGAATTTCCCGACGAGCGACGCCTGGTTGTCATTCGTTTGGATGCCCGTGACATGCGGAGGTTGCCCCGTCAACATCGACGTGCGCGAAGGAATGCACAATGGATTGGCGGCGTAGGCTCTGGTAAAGAATGTGCCTCGGCGAGCTAAACTATCCATTGCAGGGGTCTTAAGGAACGCAGACCCCATCCTGCAGCTCAAAGCGTCGGCTGACTGCTGGTCTGTCGTGATGATGATGATGTTGGGACGCCGGTCGGCTGCCAGCGCAGCAAGCGGTGATTCCTGCGACCATACAGATTTTCCTGCGGCGGCTGTCCCTGCAACAACGCCGGCGATCTTGATGAATTCGCGTCTTTTCATGGTTTGCTCCTCATGTGGGCGCGTTTCGTTCGCGCTCGTGCACCCCAACTCGTGCCGCTTCCTCCTCCCAACGGGATAGCTTCGCCAGAAGGAGTCCTTCGGACATTACATGATCTTGTGTTTCCAAAATCGCTGCGTGTCGTGGATGCAGGCACTAGAAACCTGCCCCTGCCGACCTCATCTTGATGACCCATGCCGGCCCCACCTCATTGGCGCTCAACGGATGGCGGAGAGATTTCGTCTGACTAATTTCGTCAGCACCGACGTCGCTCTTTTCGTCCCGGCGCTGTCCATCCATGTCATCCAGCACATCGGATGCGGCGCCGCTGTTGACTGCCGGACTTTTCGCGGATAGCCGATAGAGACTGTCTGCGCCAAGAACCAGAACAGGATCTACGGTACGTATGCCGGACGGGACTGGATCGAGCGCGAGCTCCCCTCCGAACACAATGTTTCCTTCGAACCGATTAGGTTGAAAAGTCAAAAAATCCAGCGGAGGTGTCTTGTCCTGCACTGCGGCGATGATGGCCTTACCCCGACAGTTGTAGATCAAATTGTTGACGAAGGAATTGTTCTCGGGAAGCAATACCATTTGGACATCCGGCCAGTCCTTCTTGTAGTTGAACCCGATGGTAATCCCATTGCCTCCTGCGTTGACGATGGTGTTGTGAGCGAAGTAGCCTCCCTCCACCTCGAGGTACTTGGGAAGGTCTTTCTTTTTCGGTTTGAAGCTGGAGGTCAGGCTCTTCTTATAGTATTCGCCCGCGATCAATCTGAGACCATCCTCTTCGACATCAGCTATATAGTTGTTGACAACCCGGTGGTGCGGACCAGCGACACGGATGCCCACAGTTCCTTCCTGGTTCTGTCCCAGAATGAAATTCCCCTCAAACGTGTTGTTTTTGCCCCGTCTGCCAACAAGACCGCCCCGGGAAGCGCGAACCGTATTGTAGCGAACGATATTATAGTTGGATTTGAGAGATACGATTTCGACACCCTCTCCGTGAGCTCGTTCAAACAGGTTGTATTCGATGGTGAAATAGGCACCATCGTCTCCCATCTCGTCTGCATGTCCATATCCCCAGATCCGCATGATCTCTCTTCCGTTGTTGTCTTCCACGAACGGGATATCCTTGATGTGGCAGTGATCAACCATGTTGTGTCGTGCACCGTTGTCATCGTTCCCGATGACTGGACCAAGATTGTTCTTCCCTTTCAGGATGCAACGATCCATTCTGTTGTAGTTTCCTTTGAAGTACACCCAGTAGGAATTCGTTTCGAACTTGGGTGGATTGTAGTCCACAATTGCAGAGTTTGTGAATTCACATGAATCCGAATTGAAGCTGATCACCGATCCCTTTTCGATCGCGCCTTCCTTGAAGAACAACCCATCCACAATGAGATGAGGTTTTGAGAATACCAGCTTCGAATTGCCATTGAGGATCACCTTGCCGGGTGTTTGCGCCCGCAGAATAATCGGCGATGATGCTGATGCATGAGCATTGAAGTCTATGACGGCGTCATGCCAGACCCCGTCTTTCATCGTGATTATCTCTCCAGGCTTCGCCGCTGCAATCGCCGCGTTCAGATCTGCGAGGGTCGAAACTACGATTCCTTTTTGATCAGCCCCGCGTCCAGCTGACAACAAGGAAGCAGCCGGTGCGCTTACGGCAAGCGCCGCAACGAGAGCGCACAACACAACAATCCCGGCACACCGTGACAGAAGATCATTGCTTCCCATTTGCTTGAAGTGTGATCCGAACTGAGATCCCATAACGATTCATCCCTCTTTGGTAGTCGTTGCTCTCTCTGCTCGACTAGGGTTTTGCTTCCCGCCAACCGCCTTTCATCATCTCATGCAGTTGGGTGACGAGCCCTTCATTCTCCGGTTTGAACACGATACTCTCCTTGCACAGCGGATCGGCCTCCAGATCGTAGAGCTCGTTGAACTTTACTTCACCGCTGCGACGGTCCTGCCACTCTGTGTAGCGATAGCGGTCCGTTCGCATGGAATATCCCATAATGTCCTGAGGGCGCGGATACTGACTGAAGGCCGCCTTCTTCCATCGAAGCGTCGGGTCTTCCATCAGGGGCACAAAGCTTGTGCCTTCCAGGCCTTGAGACAGCGGCAACCCGCACAGCTCGCAGAGAGCCGGATAGATATCCACCAGCTCTGTCAACGCATTTGTTCGCAGCCCTTTCGGCAGATCGGGATCAGAAATGATCATCGGAATGTGGGTGTCGAGCTCAAAGTTCGTATGCTTGCTCCACATCGAGTACTCGCCGAGTTTCCAGCCGTTGTCTCCCCAGAGAACGACGATGGTATCCTTTCTGAGGTCCAGTCGTTCCAGCTCCGCGAGAACCTTCCCAACCTGCGCATCGACAAAACTGACACACGCATAGTAGCCGTGAATGAGCTGCCGGGTCCGGGCTTCATCACAAGGACCGACATCAGGGATGTCTGAATAGTTGCGCAGCTCAGGCCAATTCGTGAAGGCCACATCCGGGGCATTCTTTGGTTTGTCCGGATACGGCATCTGAATCTTCTTTCTGTCGTACATGTCCCAGTATTTCCTGGGAGCACAGAAGGGCAGATGCGGTTTTACAAAACCGACACCAAGAAAGAACGGTTGTCTTTCCTTTTCAGCTTTAGCTTTTGGGGCCAGTTTTCTCAGAGATGTGATCGCCATCGCGGCAACCGTCCCATCAACATACACGTCGTCGGGGACATCCGCACATTCCGTGGCATTCGAATACCTGATGATTGGACCAATGCGCTCTGCGTTGTTTCCCTCGTTTGGGAATTCTTTCCCTCCACCTTCCAGCAGCTTTTTGTTCTCGTCCAATGCGTAGAGACTTCCAGTCCCATAGCGATGCGGAACGCTGTACGAAGCCGGATCTTCCAACTGAATGTGGAAAAGTTTCCCGATGCCTTCGGAGAAGTAGCCGTTGTTCTTGAAATGCTGCTGCAGCGTCACAACATCCGGCATGGTCGTGCGAATGTGCGTCTTGAGATCATAGATTCTGGTCGTATCCGGTCGTCGCCCCGTCAACAGGCTCGCCCTCGATGGCCCGCAGACGGCTTGCTGACAGTACGTCCTTTGGAAAAGGATCCCCTGCTTTGCGAGTGCGTCGATGGAAGGAGATTTGACCATAGGGTGACCATAGCAGCCAAGCTCAGGTCTCAGATCATCGATCGCAATGAAAAGGATGTTCTTCCTTCTCGCAGTCAACGATGCGAACCCGGGAAATCCGCTCCCGAGCATTTTCTGAAGCGGTGACAGCCCGATGATTCCGCCCAGGCCTGCCGCTGCCGAGTTGAGCAAAAATGTTCTTCTGGTCTGACTCATATGCGACGCCGCTCCTACGGCTTTGCTTTCTTCCAGCCGGCCTTCATCATTTCATGCAATTCTCCGATAAGCTTCTCGTTTTCCGGCTTCAACGCGATGCTTTCCTTGCACAACGGATCGTTCTTCAGATCGTACAGTTCCTTCTCTTTCACCTCACCGGTTTTTCTGTCCTGCCACTCCGTGTACCGGTACCGATCGGTTCGGATGGAATAGCCCATCATATTGTGCGGTCGCGGATATTGACTGAACGCCGCCTTTTTCCATGGCCGTCGAGGATTTTCCATCAACGGCACCAGGCTTGTTCCTTCCAATCCTTCTGACATCGGAAGCCCGCAGAGTTCGGTGAGCGTCGGATAGAGGTCCACCAGCTCTACAAGCGCACTGGTCCGTTTTCCTCCCGGCATGTCGGGATCAACGATGATAAGCGGAACGTGAGTATCCAGTTCGAAGTTGGTGTGTTTGCACCATTGTGAGTACTCACCCAGCTTCCAGCCATTGTCACCCCACACCACGATAATGGTGTCTTTGCGGAGTCCCAGACGATCGAGTTCTGCGATGATTCTTCCTATCAACGCATCGACGAAACTGACGCACGCATAGTACCCATGGATAAGCTCCCGCGTCTTCGCATCATCGCACGGGCCTACATCAGGAATATCGGAGTACGACCTTAGTTCGCCCCAGTTGGTGAATGCAATATCCGGTGCGTTCTTCGGTTTTTCGGGATACGGAAGCGGAATCTTGCTGCGATCGTACAGATCCCAGTACTTTTTCGGAGCACAGAACGGCAAATGTGGTTTTCTGAACCCTACGCCGAGGAAGAATGGCTGCCGTTCCTTGTCGTCTTTCGCAAGCGCTTTCGGCGCCAGCCGGTTGAGTGCCTCGACGGCCATTTCCTCGAGATTGCCGTCAATGTAATCTCCATCCGGCAGAGTCGAGCTCTCAGTTGCGTGGGCACGCATTCTCACATTGCCCGTCGCTTCGACTTCCTCTCCCTTGTCGGTCGTTACCTTACCGCCCGCCTTCTCGAGATTGAGGTTTTCTTCCGTTACATAGTTGGTTCCCTTGGGATATCGGTGCGGCACGCTGTACGACGCAGGGTCTTCATAACCGGGATGGAAGAGTTTTCCCATGCCCTCGGAGAAGTAGCCGTTGTTCTTGAAATGCTGTTGCAATGTGATGACATCCGGCATCGTTGTACGGATATGCGTCCTCAAATCGTAGATCTTTGTGGTATCGGGGCGGCGCCCGGTCAACAGGCTTGCCCTCGAAGGAGCACATACTGCTTGCTGGCAGTAGTTTCGTTCGAAGAGTATCCCCTGACTTGCCAGCTTGTCGATGTTCGGGGATTTGATCATGGGATGACCATAGCAGCCAAGCTCAGGACGCAGATCGTCGATGGCAAGGAAAAGGACGTTCTTTCTTCGTCCCTTGATGGGCCCTGCCGCATCGGCAATTCGATGAACGAGAGACTTGCCGATGGACGGAAGTGCAAGTGCGCCTCCTAATCCCAGGAGTGTCGACTTCAACAAGAAGTCACGTCGTGTTTGATTCATTGTTTCCCTCCGCCTGCTGGCAATAGTTCGTGTCTGATTAATCTCGCTCTTTTCGTACTCCGGTGTTTCTACGGTTCCGTTGCGATCCCTACTCCACGGGGAGGGGAGGGAGATAGAACATCAATCGTGATCCGCGGACTTCGTCATTGACGACTGTCTGAGCCGCAAAGAGATAGGACATGTCGCCGTATTTGTTTGCGGCTATTCGAAGAGCAAAGTACATCCCATCCGGCTGGAAGGGCACAATTTGAGTCCACGGCCATTTCTTGTTTCTCAACGCGTAAGGAAGCAGGAAACTGATCGCCTTACGGAGGCTTCGCCCATCCGATGTCTGAAAATTCCAGAGGTCGACCCCAACCCGATCGCCAAGTCGGGCAAGCTCGAGCAGTGCGTCGAGGTTCATGATTGAATAGCCCCACGATTTGGTGCGTTCGAGTTCGAGGGGCTGTGAACCATCGGGCTCTATTTGCAGAGCAATTCTTTTTGTACCAACCTGGGAGAGAATTTGCTTCGCGAGATCTTTCTTGCCCAGAAACAAGGCAATGCAGGAGACCTGGACATCGTAGGCACTGCCGTGGTTGTTCTTCCAGCCTGCCTCGTCCTTGCCGTTCGGACTTTCCTGAAGCCAGCGGAGATACTCCTCAAACCACGCTTTGATGCCATGATCGATCTCGGGAGTCCAGGCTTTCGACTGTTGCAGGAGAATCATCGCGTCGACGAGGTACCTGAAACCATACGTTTCAATAATCCCAATGCCCCGTCCCTGGTTCACTCCCTTGATCGCCTGCCCATAATTGAGATTTGGATTCATCTTCGTCGCCGGATCGAGGAACCATACCTTGAGCTGAAGGATCCCCCTGTTTGCGTACTGCTCTTTTCCGCTCACCCCGAATGCCAGTGCAAGAACTTCGACGTGATTGATCATCGCCCCGATTCGCTCGTGGTCTCCATAGGTCTTGTACTCCGGATTTCTCTCGCCATCACGGCGAATGTACGGGAGACCGCCTGGTTTGCTTGGATCGGGCCACCAATAAGGGGCCAGACTCATATAGTCGTGCTTGTCCCCGCTCGGAGGAGTTTGTTCCTTCATCATGACAGATACAGGATCGGCCGTCAGCGCTTTCTCTGCATTTCTGAACAGTTCTTTCACGTACGGTGACGAATTGTGTTGTCCGGATCGAACAGCGTTGCGGGCTTCCTCAAGCGCGGCACGGTTCATCAGGAGCACGTCAGGAAGCTGCCCCTGAAACGCGCAACGGATGAAGAGAGAGGCCGCGCCGAGAATCAAAATCAAATGCCGGTACTTTGCCACGGGAACATCCTTTCTGATGAAGCTACTCTTCTTCATGCGAGTGGACGCAACACAAATTCCAGAATCTACTTCCCGGATCCCGTCACCACGATGTTCCGGAACTCACCGGTGTCATCAAACGATCCGAATCCCACCCTTCCACAGCAGATCGTCGTATCCACAGCCTCGAGCACCGGGGCTTTGGACCTGTCCACAAAAACGCTGATGCGACCGCTGAGCCCGTCGCGTTCCACCCGAACGGAATGCCACAACGTATCCTGGAGTTGGGGCTTGCCTTTGCCGGAGTCGATGCGCACGCGGTCTGCGTGGTTCACAAGGAAGATCCCATTGTGCACGCTATCCGTGACACCCGCGAGATGGATATAATAGAAGCGCGTCGGAGATTCATAGGAAACTACAACATCCAGATCGCGGCGGACAACATCCAATGGTGCTGTTGAGTGTATCTCTCCTTCGATTGTTGCTCTGCGAAGAGATATTGTCTTGAGAATCGCCAGCGCGGCCGGGCGACGGATCGGTCCCGCAGGTACACCGGCCTTAGAGATCACAAGTTTCCCATTGGAAATCTCCCACACCCCCGAGCCATCAAGATCCCATTTCCCGATACCCTGGCGGGAGTTGAGATCTGGCTTGACCGATATTCTCTGTTGCGCGTCGACTGTGGGTGAACTCACCGCGAGGCATACCATAAAAATCACCGTGCTCACGATGGTCACCCTATCGAACTTCCGAAACTCTCTTCGCATGATGCATGCACCTTCGAACTTGGATCAACGTTCGGTTAGTCCTTCAAAACAAGACCATCCTTCTCCTTCTCAAACGACCACTTGTATTTTCCCGCCGGCGTTTCTACGCCAACTTCGATATGATTGTCATTCGATTGAACAACGCTGGCAGTCCTGACGATCGCCTCAATCTCCTTCTCGTCATTGACCGGAACAAAAAGGGTGACCACGATCGAAGTGTTTGATTTGGCGGTCGTCACCATCTCCAGGTAGGGAATCCAATTCAGGCGCGCGTCCTCGGTCACAGGGAGATCCGCGAGTTTGTCCTCTCTGATTGCGCAGCTGTTGTCCAGAACAAGAGGGATGAGCGCAAGAGAGTGCCGTTGAGCCGAAAGGATGACATAGTTGGCTCCGATCCTATACTGTGTCCCCTCTCTGGATGTTTCCCTTCCCTGGCGGGCAGCTCGCGATGCCGGGGGTGTGACGCCGGGAAAGAACCGCACCGCAATGGTCGAACCGGGATGTGCAGAAACTTCGTCAACGACAACCGCCACGGTCGGTTTTTCCAGCACTATGTTCCGGCGCCATTTCTTCAGCTCTTTTCCAGGATACGCGTGCGTCGGATCCATCAACACGTAGTCTCGCTTAGCACTGGTTCGAAAGTCAAGGATCTCGCCTCCGATTCCGTCCTTCCAGGGCTGATCCTTCAGTTTGGCAGGCATCTGCTGCTCGCCGTTCACAAAGACAAGATTGTGACCTTCGCTTGATGCCTGCGGATACGCCCATCGCTCTTCATTGAAATAGAGCTCATCATATCTGATTCTGCCCAGGTCCCTGATGAAGGGGACGCCGTACCAGGTGAGGGTGAACTGCCCGCAATCAAAATGACCGTGGTGGGGATCGTCGTTGTAGCCTGCCTTGCACGCGATGGTGAACGATGCGGGATCCAGGAAATCGCTGCGGAGAATTGCCCAGTTGATACTCTTGAAGAGCTTTGACTTCTGGTCAGGCTCAACCGGTTTGACGGATGCGCGCGGCCAGAGAATGTCGAAAGGCGTCGAACC
>DATJQB010000535.1:0-2214 GCA_035506075.1 Bacteroidota bacterium
AGTTACTGCGGCGGTCGTGGTATTTCATCTATCTGAAGGATCGGTTTCCCTGGCTGATCGAGCGATCGAAAGGAGAGGTAGAGGACTTTCTGGCGGAACTCTACAAATTTGAGCACGACCTTCCGTACGACGGGAATGTCATTGAATCCCGGTATGTCCGGATGATCAACAGCTTTATTGATAGATCGTATGCGGATCGGCCCGTTTATGTGGGTCCCGAAATCGAGCCGGAAATGGGGGCCGGCTACACGAGGCTCGCGAGCGGTCTGTTGTTCCGACTCTCGCAAGGTGTTGATAGACAACAACTTAACCCTATCAAAATTGACTATAGGCTGACGCTTTTCGAAGATCGGCTTACGATCGGTCTGAGAGGTATTTGCGCAAGAATGCTCACTTTGACAGCATCGCGTTACCTGGCTGAAAGCCAGCCTGCGAATGCAAAGATGTGCGTTGACAAAGCTCTTGCCGTTGATCCCACCTACGCAGCAGCCCGCACACTTCGGGAACAAATCGCAAAGGCCGGACGTCTGGGTAATGAGTAGGGGAAGTATTCGCGAAAAATATGTATTTTTTCTCTCCTTCCCGTTGACTATTTAGCAATATTTCTTAAATTATAAAGCTCAAGTTCCACGTAATTACCCCCAATTCATTGGACTGCTGCCGTTTTTCAGTTGCCGAGTCCGAAAGACGGTGAGAAGCAGAGGGGGAATTTGTGTCTCGCTGGCGTAGCTCAGTTGGTAGAGCAGCTGACTTGTAATCAGCAGGTCGACGGTCCGAATCCGCCCGCCAGCTCTGCGAGGAAATTCATTGCGTTCGATGCGCGATGACTCGGGCAGGTAGCGAAGTGGTTAAACGCATCAGACTGTAAATCTGACGGCTCATGCCTTCGGAGGTTCGAATCCTTCCCTGCCCACACAGGATTGTAGAAGTTCGATTGCAGATTGTAGAAGTGAGATTGAGGAACGTGGAACTGAGATCGTAGAAGTTGAATCGTGTCCATGGCGTTGCTGCATCTTCAGTGTTCGTTCTTCACTCTACAACGTGCGGTTTTGAATCTGCAATGTTTCGCGGGAGTAACTCAGTTGGTAGAGTCACAGCCTTCCAAGCTGTTGGTCGCGGGTTCGAGTCCCGTCTCCCGCTCGACGACTCGCTTCTGAGTTCGAACCTGGGAGTTCGATATTCGACATTCATGGTTGAGCCCCGTCTATCGAACAACGGATGTCGAACGAAGAAGTTGGCAAACGCTTGCGTAGCTCAGTTGGTAGAGCACTTCCTTGGTAAGGAAGAGGTCATCGGTTCAATCCCGATCGCAAGCTCAGCGTTTCATTGATCAACGATTTTCATAAGCGGAGTCAACGTCGTGAGAGACATCATTACACTTGAGTGTTCAAGCTGCAAGCGAAGAAACTACAGCACAACGAAGAACAAGAAACTTCAGACCGGCCGCGTTGAGTACAAGAAGTACTGCAAGTGGTGCAAGAAACGCACGCCTCACAAGGAAACGAAGTAACACAGCCCGGAAGCGAGACTCCTTAGGCTCTGCATGAAGGACGCCGGCGCTTCTCCGGGGGCATCCTACGTCAGTGGCTCAATTGGTAGAGCAGCGGTCTCCAAAACCGCAGGTTGGGGGTTCGAGTCCCTCCTGACGTGCTCGTGTTCCACACAGCTGTCATCGTGAATGAGTTATCCATGAATGCGGTGAACAATGAAAGAAAAGATTCTCAATTTTTTTAACGATGTGACGAAAGAGATGGGCAAAGTGACGTGGCCGACGCGTGATGAACTCACCGAGTCCACCAAGATCGTCATTATTGTCTGCGTCATCATCTCCGTGTTTACCTGGGGTGTCGACACACTGCTGGCCGCAGCCCTCAAGGCAATTCTTTAATCCGAGGAAGGACAAGAGAGTTGAATAAGCGCTGGTATGTTGTTCGAACCTACTCGGGTCACGAAGCCAAGGTCAAGGCGTATCTCGAATCGGAGACCGCCCGGATGAATCTGGGTGATCGCCTGTCGAACGTTATGATCCCGTCGGAAAAAGTGATCGAGGTGAAGGATGGCAAGAAGAAGGCGAAGGTGAAAAACTTCTTCCCGGGCTACGTGCTTGTTGAAGCATTGCTCGACAAGGAGACGATTCACCTGATTCTCGAGGCGCCGTCCGTGCTCGGGTTCGTCCCCGACAAGAACAACCCCGCGCCGCTCCAGCCCGACGAA
>DATJQB010000536.1:0-34415 GCA_035506075.1 Bacteroidota bacterium
GGGATCATCAAGTGAATTGAAAACAACACTGCCGGCCGCATCATGATGAATCTGATCTGGCCGGCAGCATGTATTTGCGGTGCGTGCTCTTGTGGAATCAGGATCTCATCCCATCGTCACCACGACCTCGTGCTGTGATCCTTGTTCCTGTGGCGGGATCGATCCGATCACTGCAACACCGTCGAGCGTAATGGCCGAGACCCCTTTCTCGACTCCCTTTGGATTTTCGACGACAATCCTGAACGACGCTCCCCTCCACTGTCGTGCAACCTCAAACCGGCGCCATCCGCACGGAATGCACGGATCAATCACCAACCCATCATACCCCGGCCGCACACCGAGTATCCAGTGTGTCGCCGCAATGTATGACCAGCCAGCGCTTCCTGTCAACCATGGATGCCTGGCCCGTCCATACGCAGTGTGGTCCTTTCCCATGATGAACTGGCAGTACGAGTACGGTTCGGCTTCGCGCACTTCAATGTTGTCATTCTGGTTGTAGGGAAGAAGCGCGTCGTAAAGGCGCATTGCATTGCTGCCGCGGCCGAGCCTGCACTCGGCGATCATCGCCCATGGATTGGGGTGGCTGAAGATCGCTCCGTTCTCTTTGATCCCGCGGTAGACTCTCGTCACATAACCAATGTCGTCGTTTGGTTTCGTGTAGGAAGGCCAGACGAGGTGAATCCCGTACGGCGAGGCGAGGTGCTTGTGGACAGCGTCCATCGCGCTTCGGCCCCGTTCCGGCGAAACCGCTCCGGACATGACTGCCCAGCTGTTGCTCTCGAGAAAGATCTTTCCTTCGTCGTTTTTCTTCGAACCGATCTTGATGCCGGAGCGCGTCACACCCCGGCTGTACCATTCGCCATCCCAAAGCTCGCGCTCGCATGCGTCACGGACCCTTTCAGCCATCGCGGTGAAACATTTCACATCGTCCGTGCGGCCAAGAAACGCTGCCGCGCCGATAAACTCCTGAAGCGCCCAGTAATGCATGAAACTCACCATGGCACTTTGTCCGCCGCCGAGGTTCAGGCAGTCGTTCCAGTCGGCCCGAAGACCGAGGCAGATGCCGTTGGGTCCAATCTGCCGCGCGGAGAATTCCAGCGAACGCTTCAGGTGTTCATACACTGTCCCTTCCCCCTTGTCCGCGAACGGGATTACGAAATCGAAGAAGGCAGCGTCACCTGTTTCTTTCACATACTCGCAGACCGAGGCAACGATCCAGAGAGCGTCATCAGAACAGACATCCTCCATCCCGTGGATGATGTCAGCAGCACTGGGTGTGGGGACCACAGTCGGCAACTTCACACCGGGGAGTTTTTCCTCTTTCGGCCTGAACACGTCCGGATCGAAGAGATGAAGACCGTACCCGGCGCTGACCTGTCCCCGCAGAAGCTCGACGATGCGCATCCGGCACGAGTCGGGATTCGTATGCGGCACCGCCATGACGTCCTGTGAGGTATCCCGGTAGCCGAGCCCCGTTCGTCCGCCGACTTCAATGAACGACGCAAACCTCGACCAGACAACACATGTCTCCGCCTGAAGCAGCGTCCAGGTGTTGATCATCGTATTCATCCCCTGGCTGGGGGTCTTGCACTGGAATACATCGAGCTTCTTGTTCCAATAGGTTTTGAGGTCCTGGAATGCCCGATCGACTGCATTGCCGTTGGAATACTTTGCCCGTATCGCCTTTCCTTGCGTCCTGTCCCCCACGCCGAGCATGAAGACCAGCCTCGTATGTTCTCCGGCGGACAGCGTCAGTGTTTTGTGAAGGGCGCCGCAATGATTGCCGCCCAGCTCGGTTGAATTCGAGCAGGACCCCCGTTCAACTGCAAGAGGATTCGACTCGGTCCGATAACCGCCGAGGAAGCGATCACGCACACAGTCGTGCGAGTCGGGCTGAACGCTCGATGTCAGGAAGTGATAAGTCCAGGGCTCGTAGAAGAAATCGTACTCAATCACACCGTCGGCGTAGCTCGATCCGCTCGCGTAGAGCGACATCTGGAGATTCTGATTATCGATTTCAATGTGATGAAACGAGAACTCGACATACGAAAAGATGCTCAGGTGCCTCCGACGCGCTGACTTGTTCCAGATCTTCACATCCCAGAGTTCGACATCGTCCTCAATCGGAATGAAGACCAGCTGTTCTGCTTCGATCTCCCGATAGTCCGCACGGAACGATGAATATGAAAGGCCGTGCCGGCATTCATACTTCGCCTCCGTAAAGTCCTTCCCGACCGGCTGCCACGAGATTGACCAGTACTCCCCCGTGTCGTCGTCGCGGATGTACACATAGTGTCCCGGACGATCGAGGGGGACTCCATTCTGCCTGAACCTCGTGATCCTGTGATGCTCGGCGGACTTGTAGAACGAATAACCGCCTGCGTTGTGCGAGATGACCGTGCAAAGATCCTTCACTCCCAGGTAGTTTGTCCACGATACCGGCACATCCGGACGGTTGATTACATATTCTCTCTTCTCATCATCAAAAAAGCCGTAACGCATTGGTTCTTCCTCTTAGATCTGAATTGAAACTTCACTGCTTCAGCGGACCCGACCGGGACCGCCGAATGTTCGGGCTATTGTATCCAGCAATGGGGTTTGGCTGTCGCCCATAAAATCGTCCGTAATCTCCCAGATAATCAATCCGGCCGCCCCGTGATCAATCACGTACTGCGCTTTTTCCCGCACTGATGCCTCGTCATCGTACGAAATGAGAACATTCCACTTCTTGCCGATGAGATAAGGAACTCTTGCTTTTTCGTCCCAATGCCGTGTGAACTCACCGAACTTCGAGGCAATAATCGAGTAGCTCAGAGCACCAGGGGGGAAATGCACTGTGTCCGTTCCGGCATGAGGGGCATAGAGCGCCGCGCAGCCGGCAAATGAGTGCCCGTAAAAAGGCACGCCGAGACTGATTTTCTTCGGTGACAATCCCAAAGAGTTGGCGAGAAACCTGAACGCGGCGTCTACGTTCCTGCTTGTGTCGGCAGCAGTCGGCGCATACAACGGCGCATTGTGGCCGCTCAGGGCATCCCACGTATCGCAAAAATCATACGTCATCACGTTTACCATGTCGAGCAGCGGAGCGACTGCTTCCATGTCGAACCCGGCGAGGTTGGCGGCTGACGCTGCAACGGCCGCAGTCAGAAGCAGATGCCTTCCGATGACGTTTCCGTATGCGTCAAGAGAGTCCCGCGTTTCCCGGAGGAGAAGCGTAGCATTCTGCCTGTCTGCCGGAGTCCCGTTGTGGTCTTTGAATCCCGGATATTCCCAATCAATGTCGATCCCTTCAAATCCATACTGTCGTATCTGATCAATGCACGAGTGGGCAAAGCGCGTTCGTTTTTCCCTGCTCGCTGCAACAGCCGGGAAGTTGTTCGAATCATCCCACCCCCCGACCGAAAGAACAACGCGCACACCATGTGCTTTGGCAAGGCTCACAAGCGATGGACCCTGCACCCCCCTGCCATCCGCATCGTATCGTTTTCCGCCGAGGATGACCGCATCTCCGACTGTGTCCCTGCCTGCAACGCTTCCGTCTGCGAGCGGGTAGAAGAACGCGTAATTAATGATCGACAGTTTCGCGTAGGGGATGTTCTCCGGCAGCATCGTTGGTGCGGGAGCGTTCCACTTCCATGAGGGGTAGTATCCGATGATAAGTTTTCCTTGTGCTGTTGCGGCATCCGAACAGATGATCAACGCGGCGAACGCGCAGAACAGCGATTGGCGTGCTATCGATCCGATACTCTTCATGCAGGCTCCACCTGTGCATGCTTCTCATCTGCCGATGTATCACGAAATGGCACCAGCCATGAAATCAGGAACGACGGAATCGTCGCGATCATGACCCAAATGAAGAATTCCCGATAACCAAGGAGATCGCTCACATAGCCGCTGATCATCGATGGGATCAGGAAACCAAGCTGCATGAGCGACGTCGCGAAGGCGTAATGTGCCATCTTGTACTTTCCCGGCGCAATCTGCTGCATCATATAGAGTATCAGTCCCACAAATCCGAATCCGTAACCGAAGTACTCAAACACAACCAGGACGGCAATCGTCAGGAAGCCGGTTGGCTGGGTGACTGCGAGAAATGTGTAGACTGCGAATGGGACGTTGAAGAACATGCAGAGCACGAGCAGCGACTTGCGCAATCCGCGGTTGGCGGTGAAATACCCTGAGAGCACGGATCCAAGAATGAAGGCCAGCGGAGGGAAGAACCCGTACAGGGCCCCCACATCTTCCGTTGTCAGGCCGAGTCCCCCCTGCTCACGCGTCGCCCTCATGAACAGCGGGACGATCTTGATCGCCTGCCCCTCGGCGAAGCGGTAGAGGACGAGGAAGAGGATCCCCCAGAGGATGTACTTTTTCTCAAAGAATGTCCTCACAACGTCCCAAAACGTCGCTGCGGATTCTTTCACAGTCTTCACTCCGGTGGATTTGCCGCCCGTCGGAAGGAAGCGCCAATGATAGATGCTCATGGCGACAAGAATCGCACCAAACGCCGACATGACGATTGTCCAGGCGGGAACCACGCCGATGCTCTTCTCAAGCTTGCCGGCAAGGTAGACGAAGGCGCCTTGTGAGAGGACTTTGCCGACATTGTAGAACGCCCCCTGCCATCCCACATATTGAGCCTGCTGTTTGTTCGTTAAGACATTGATGTACACCCCATCCGCCGCAGTGTCGTGCACAGCGGAATTGATTGCGATGAGGCCAAAGAAGATCAACGTCCATGTGAAGTAAGTCGGAAGCTGCAACGAGAGCGCGAGCAACCCGAAACACACGCCGCCGAGGAATTGCGTTGCGAGTACAAAATGTTTTTTCGTCTTGAACATTTCCATGAGCGGTCCCCACAAGGGCTTGAGCGCCCACGGGATCGTCACGAGACTCGTAAAGAACGCTATTTGCGTGTCCGATAATCCAAGGCTTTTGTACATGAGCACCGACACAACGTTCACGACGACAAATGGAAGGCCTTCGGCGGTATAGAGGGTCGGGACCCAGACGGCCGGATGGCGAGTCTTCACTTCAGAAAATGACATGCCTCAGTCCTTTGGCTGCTTCACAATTCGGTTGCACGACGCCCGAAACGGCATCCGGCGAAGTGCGAGCGCGATTCATTTGAGAACGATGAGCCGTCTCGTCTGGTGCCACGATCCGGCCTGCAGGCGGACAAAGTACACTCCGCTCGAGAGATTGTACGAAGACGCGCTGAGCCGTACCGTTTTCACCCCCGCAGATTCAAATTCATCCACAAGCGTTCCAAGAGATCTGCCGAAAAGATCGAACACCCGGAGCGATACCCGTGATGGCTCCGCCACCCCATAGGTGATTGTTGTCGATGGATTGAACGGATTGGGATAACATTCATTCAAATAGAATCCGCTTGCCTGAGGAGCGGATGAGAATTCCTGAACGTTCGTGACAGATTGCATCTGCCCGCTTACGACGTCGAGAAGCGGCTGCCGCGACCCGATAACATCCTGACTCAGTTCCCAGATCATGACGCCCGAGAGTCCGTTGTCCCTGGCATAGCGACACTTTAGCGCGATGGAGGTGGAATCGTCCAGGGTGATGAGTTTCGAGAGACCGGGCGACTGGTAATACGGTGCCATCGAACCGGCATCCCAAATATACGTCCAGGTCCCCGACTGCACAAGCGTGAGAATGTCATGATAGGCAAGATCCTGTTCCCCGTTATAGCTAGAATAGAGTGTCGGGGTGCCGAACAACTTACCGTAGAACGGAAGGCCAAGAGTAAGCTTGGATTTCGGAATCCCGCGGGTGACCGTGAGGTATTGAACGCTCTGGTCGATGGAATAGTTGTCAGGATCTGATACGGGATCCGTGCCTGCGTAGAGAGGAGCGTTGTGGCCTGCATACTGGCTCCAGCTTCCATGAACATCGTACTCCATGGCGTTGAACCAGTCAACATCGCTGAGGAGCGAGGGAACATCGTGCCACTGATCGGACCAGTTCGACATACCGATCGCCATCGTTAACACCCAGCCCGGATCCTTCGCAAGCATGGCGGTCTTCAACTGGTGCACAAGAAGAACCTCGCCCGCACGGTCCGCACGGGACGACGGTCCTTCCCAATCCAGATCGATGCCGTCATAATGATATTGCAGGAGATGTGCTACAACGGCGGATGCAAATCTACTCCGGAGAGCGGAGTCCCCGGCGACAATCGAAAAGTTCGCAGCCTGTGTGCTTCCCGCTCCTCCAAACGAGAGGAGGATCTTTTTTCCTGCCTTGTGTGTGGCACTGATGAGTGATGTGTCCACAGGCAATTCGCCCGGGGCCAGGCTGCCATCCTGGTTCGGCCATGCGAATGCGTGAATGATGTGCGTCAGGGAGGAAAAGTGAACTGCCGCGGAGGGAAGCACGGCTTTGTTCCACATCGGATAATATCCAACCACCCGGTACGACTGTGCGGCGAGGCTGACCGCCATACTAAATGTCATGATGAGGAAGACAAAGCGCCTTGACGGGATAATCATCTGCATCTGCCTTCGGATATCGCTCTGTCTTCAGCGTAGAGCCTGTTCGCCGATCCCGATGAACACACGGGAGTGAATAGCACGGCGGACAGCGATGAATCCTGGTTCACAGGAACAAGATTCACAGGAGGCACCACCGGGTGCCCCCTGTGATTGAACTGCACCGTATTACTTCATCAACATCATCTTCTGAGCCACGCGGTTGTTCCCCTGTTCGAGGATCGCCACGTACATTCCGCTCGGAAGAGTTGACATGTCGATGTTCACCCTGTAGGAGCCTGCGCTTTGGAACATGTTGTTCACTGCAACCTTTACAAGCTGTCCCAACAGGTTGTACACCTTAAGGCTCGTCATCCCTGATGTGTTCAACGCATACTCAAAGTTCGTGCTCGGGTTGAACGGATTCGGGTAGGCCGCCGAAAGTGTGAACTGTGCGGGAATCGACGTCGATTGCTGCTGAACGCCCGTTACGATACCAAACCAACCCGGATCACCCACCGGCAGTCCGTCTGTTCCGCCCGTCTTCAGTGTTGCGTTGGTGTATTTCATGTCGGCGGCCTCAGGCAGCGGCCACGGCGGCACCCAATTCAGCGCCGTTCCAACCTGCGTGATCTGGTATCCGTACAGGTTCGTCGTGCCAGTGCCGGTTCGGACCGCTTTGAACCAGTTGAGCAAGCCGTTCGTGGACTGCGTCAGGACGCCGGAGATCGTTGCGCCGTATCCCGGGTCTGCGTTCTGATTGCCGGTTTGCACAAATCCGGGCCACGTCTTCTTGTCCGTGAACATGTTCGTCGTCCTGGCATTCATCCACGTTGGCAGGTAGATCGAATCAACGTGAGCGGTATCGTTCCACGCCTTCCAGTAGTCCGTAAGGGTCTTCGGCCAGAAGTACGCATTGTTCTTCACTTCGATGGTTCTCAGCTTCTCTGCCGCCGTGTCGACCACGGTGGACGGGAGCCTCGGGAGATTGGGTTTCCATGCTACGACTTTTGCCGAATCAAGCGCATCGAAATCGATGATCGAACCGATTTCCGGCGACCAGAGCTGATCCCACCACGGGTATTCGGTCTTGCTGATTGCACCCGCCCATGCGCCGTAGAAGACGTTGTTGCTCACCTTTCCATTCGTCAGGTTGAAGATGAAGAACGGATTCTTGAACGTGTAGACGACGCTGTTGTGCGAGAAATCAAAGTACGACACCAACGCGACCGTCACGGGGCAGGAGGCGTATCCGCTCACGCACAACATCGTATTCGATCGCATGAGGACAGTGTCGGTCGGGAATTTTCCGAGGTAATTCTCATTGCGGAGCACTTCGCCGACGTACCACTGGTTCGGCTGGGTGGTCATGTTCCGGAACTTACAGTTGGTGATGAAGAATTTATCCCAATTGCCGCTGTAGCCGATGGCGAACTGCGACCACTGTTCGAAGATCACATTGTCCGCAACGGTCCTGATGCTGTCCCCCGAGATCTGGATTGCCTGGCCGGAAGCATAGTTCGGCGCATTGTTGATTGCAATGCCAAGAAGGTAGAGGTTTTTGAATGTCGCAGTCGTCTTGTTGCCTGTCAGTGTGAAGAGCACGCCGGGGATGGATCCGTCTCCCAGGACGTCGGGCTGAATGCAAGGCGGACGTCCGGTCGTCGGGCTCGGAACTCCGATGACTGCAAAATTCGAATTGGTCGTAATCGTCCCGTCAAAAATGTAAGTCGTATCGAGCGAAACGAGTTGGTACACATGATGTGCTTTCGAACCGTTCGCGAGCGTATCCCCGCGAATCACCTTATCCAGCGTGGCGCCTTTTGCGTACACCACAAGCGTGTCCCCCGCCGCGAGCGAGGTGCTGGGTGCTGCAACGAGTAACACCAGCAGCATCAGCAGCATTACGGTAAACAAATGTTTCATGACTGCCCTCCTCATGAAGTTTAGGTGCGAAAAAGAGTTTAGCGATGACAGGAGAATCCGAGGAATTCCGCTCACCTCCGTTTCCGAATATCTGATTTGTGTTAGCGTTTGATGATTGCTTCACGTTCAGCAGAAATACACTTCTTCCTGAATTGTCACAACTGCCATCGGAGCCCGATATCGGCAGTCATCCCGTACGACTGTTCCGATTGCGGGAACCCGGAACCCTGGATGACGCTGATGTCGTTTGCCGAGTTGATGTTATTCAGATCGCCGTAGAGCTGGAGACCGAACCAGGGAAGACTCTGCTTGAGGGAGACGTCCCAGCGCGAGTGCGCCGACGTCGCTGTGCGAAGCTGCGGCCAATAGTTCGGGCCGGTGAAGACATCTGCCTGGTACAGCATGGAGACCCGTATCGAGAAGCCTTCGTAGTCGTATCCCACGGAGAGGTTCCAGATATTGCTGGGTTGATACAGGAGCCGATCGGTAAACGAGGTATCGACATAGGTCAGGAGTCTTCCCTCTTTGCGCGCATCGGTGTATGGATACTGCGCTTTTGAGAAGACATGCGTGTAGTTGACGTTCAGAACGAGCCCGTCAAATGGCCGGGGCAGGTACCAGAAATGCGTCTGCCAGTCGACCTCGAGCCCGTAGTCCTTGACCTGGTACGGGTTGTTTACAAAGGTGGTGACGTTGTAGACTCCCTGCGGCGTTGCGCCGGAAACGAGACTCGGTGGATAGTACGGGAGCGCACTCGCGCCTGAAACGTAGAAGCTCCACGAGTAAATGAGGTTGTCGATTTGCTTCAGGAAGCCACCCACGGTCAACAGACCGATCGAGTTGTCATAAAACGACAGGTACGCGTCATAGTTGGTCGAGCGAGACGGGACCAGCCGGAAGTTATTCCACGCGATCGCACTCCCGACCGAGACATCGATGCGCGGGATGATTGCATTGTAGTCCGGATACGCGAGCGTGTTGGTGTAGGAGAGACGGAGATCGCACCACGGGAGCGGTTTGTACCGAAGAATCACATCCGGAAGCCAGTATGCGTGATCGACCACCGTCGTCGTGTCGTAATGAAGATACGGTCCCCCCACAGCCGAGGAAGTATTTTGCACTCCGCGGGACGCCGTGTACGTTGTGCTGAGGTCCTGATAGCGGACGCCGGGGATCAACGTCAGGTCGGGACCGACGTTGACGGTCGCCATCGCATAGAATGCACTCTGGTTCTCGCTGCCTGTGTAATTGTTCGTTGTTGATGCGACGTTGTTGTGGAAGTATGCGATGGCGTTGTTTTGTGCGATCAGGTCGGCACTGTTTCGGATGTAGGTCGCCATCTCGGAGATCATGCCGAAGTTCAGCGGAATACCCATCGCATACTCGCCGTTCAGGAACTTTCCGTAACTGAAGCCAGGATCCATGAATGGCATCACCGGGATGCTTGTTGAGTTGGCGTATTTCGCAGTTGACGGGAAATGTGTGGCGATCAGATTGTCGACATACCGGGCACTCGTCAAGCCGAGCCCCTGCCCGCTGAATTGATCGTACGAGTACGTCCGCGTCTGGTGGCGGTACTTCCCGCCGAACTTGATTACAGAAGTGATCGCGTCGGTGAAGTTGACATTTGCCTTGAGGTCGAGCGAGGCGGTCAGAGCACGTTCCTTGGAGAAACTTCCGTTCGTCACGAGGGTGCTGAGATACGTCGAATTCGTGTCGTTGTTGGCGGCCTTCGGAATTTGCTGCGGCGAGAGGTTCGCAGCATCGAGGAAGCTGCTGAGTCCTGCCGAAGCTTGCTGGAATCCGACCGTCCAATCGGCCGGAGTTTTCGTTTCCGAGTACGTGTGCGAGAGCCGCGCTTCGACGTGGAAGACAGGGAGCTGCTGTTCGACGCTGAGGGCGTTGGTCAGGACGCTCACAGTACTCTGATCGAACGCCAGGTTGTAGTTGTGCACGTTGTTCTGGATGTCGTATGCCTCACCCCGGTTCTGAATGGTCGTCTTGCCGGAGCTGCCGAAATTCATGAGTGCGATCTTGCCGTCGGGCAGTTTGTAGTCCAGGACAATCGTTGCATTTGCGCGCTGGCGGTCCCTCGGGATGTCGTTCAGGTTGAGGAATGTGGTGATGTATTGTGTTGTGCTGCTCCCCTGGTGGTTATAGGAAGCGCCGAATTCATTCGACGTCAGGTTACGCCGTTCCAGGTCCGCCTGGGCAAAGACACCGAACAGGCTTTCGAAAAACCTTCCTTCGACGCTCGCAACGTATTTGTAGTTGTTACTCTTGTTGTAGGCGTCGGAGAGCCCGCTGTAGCCGGCCTGGCCCAGGAGATTGAACCCAAGCCCTTCCTTTTCGCCTTTGGCCTCCCTCATTTTGAAATTGACGGTGCCGCCGAGTACATCGGCATCCTGGTCCGGTGAGACTGTCTTTGTCACTTCGATGTTCTCCAGCATGTTTGGCGAGATCATGCTGAGGTCTGCGCTCCGGTCGCTCGAGCCTGATGATGCAAGGCGCACACCGTCGACAAGGATCGCGTTGTACTTCGGCTGGAGACCTCGCACAACCACCTGTGTTCCTTCGCCGCCGCTGCGGAGGATGGAAACTCCCGGGAGCCGACCAACGGATTCCGCTGCATTCGCATCCGGCAGTTCCTGGATGCGGGCTGCCGACACCACACTGATGATCTGGGGAGCGACGAGCTGATGGTTGATCGCCTGGTCCTGTCCCGAAGCCTGCGCAGTAACGACGATACCTTCGCCCTTGATGCCGACATTCTCCAGCGCGAAGTCATGCGTCACCGTCACCCCTTCCTTGACATCAACATGCACTTCGACGGATTTGTAGCCTATGTACGACGCCCGGAGAGTGTAGGAGCCTGCCGTCACGTTGCGGATGAAGTACTTTCCGTTGAGATCGGCGGCCGCTCCCATGCCAGTGCCGATGATCGTGATGTTCGCCGACGGCAATGCTTCGCCGGTCTGAGCGTCCTTCACCTTCCCCTGGATGACCGATGATGCGAACGATGCCTGGGACACAAATACGAGAACGGCAACCGCCAGGAGAAACCCGCGTGCTATCGTTGTTGGCATTGTCCCCTCCCTGGTCACCCAGCGTGAGAGCGATTGTAACGTCCCGGTGTAAAGAGCAATCATATGAGGTAGATCCTTTCAGTCAGAACTCACAGCGCAATGCGGAAGTCGGCAAATACTTTTCTGATGGACAATGCGGCCGCGCCGAGGAGCGCCGGGCTGTCGGGCAGGGAAGTTGGAAGAATTTGTGTCGCCCGTGCTTTTGTGAATGCACCCCGACCGCGGGCGGAGGTGTTGATCTCTTCGCCGATCATGTCCCAGATCTGCGTAACCGCTCCTCCCACGATGACCACTTCAGGATCCAGGATCGCAATCATGTCGCCAATACCGACACCGATATGCTGACCCCAGAGCTGCAACGCGTGCAGCGCATCCGCATCGCCTGCCCGCGCAGCATCCACCACATCAGGAAGCGTCAGTGTTGATGGAGCACCTTTGGGATACTTCGCGTTGGCGAACCATCGCACCGGTGCGCGCTCCGAGGCATACAATTCCCAACATCCCTTGTTACCGCACTGGCATGGTTCACCGCCATCGACGACTGTCATGTGACCAACTTCGCCCGCAGCGTGTGACGTGCCGCCGAGAATTCTGCCGTTCACCGTGATGCCGGCGCCGATACCGGCACCGAGAAGCAGGTAAATGAGATCCGGAGTCCCGACTGTGTGTTTGCCGAGCAGCAGTTCCGCGAGCGCTGATGACTTCGCGTCGTTCTCGACTGTCACGGATTCCACTTTGGGTGCGATTTCACGAATGACTGAACCCAGATCGACCTGACTCCATCCTAGGTTCGCCGCATAGATGACAGTTGACTTCGCGGAGTCGACGATACCGGCGACACTGACGCCGATGCCATGAAACTTGTGAGGACCCAGCGTTGCACGGAGCGCATCCAGGCGTGCGATACACTGAGGCATGAGAAGCTGGGGAGAAACTGCCTTGGTCCAGATTTCGTCCCGCCCTCTTATCGTCCCGTCAATGTCAATGATTGCCAGACGAGTGCAGGGAGAATCGAGAGCGATGGCGCCGACGAAGTGTTTTCCATGCCGCACGGTGAGGTTGACCGGATTACGTCCGACTTTTCCCCCGCGATCGGGCAGTTCCACGAGCAAATCTTCCTCGAGCAAGCCTTCGACGATGCTTGAGACGGTGCTCTTGTTGAGTTGAGTGATCGTGGAGATCCCGGCGCGTGAAATAGGTTGTCGGCGGCGAATCGTGTTCAGGACTATCGAGCGGTTGATGTTGCGCGCAACCTTCGCATCGATTCCCGTGACATGTCCGTGTTTCGATTTCTTTGTAGTTGCCATCTCAGTCCGCTTGCCAAGTTTGAGAGAGATTGTTGTTTAATCCAACTAATTTGAGTTGCAGCAGTGAACCAACAACATATGCCACATTATCAATCACTTTGGGAGATTTACAGAAAGGCGAGTTAGTTGTTTAAAACAACAAATTGATGATAATAAAAGAGAACCCTGATGTCAAGTTAATTCTTCGGATTTCTTCGAACGATCACGACGATCAACATTCTGTGGGGGAAATCCCGCGGGAGCTCCCCTTTCACATTGGAATGAATGGGGTGAGGGCCGGTTGGATCCTGGGGTTTTTGAATTTGTCGAAGGTGTTTGCCTCTGTTTGCCAGGGGCCTGAAACGAAACGTGGGGCCCCGAAGGGCCCCACGCTGTTTAATTCCGGATACCGAAAAGGAGCTACTTCATCAGGAGCAGCTTCTTCGTGTCGCTGAAACTTCCCGCGTTGATCCGGTACACATAGGTTCCACTGGGCAGGCGATCCGCGTTGAATTGAACGCTGTGCACACCCGCCACCTGGAGTTCCTCAACAAGGTCAGCAACCACACGCCCAAGGACATCGTACACTTTCAGACTAACCATCCCGGGCTCACGGAGAGAATACCGGATCGTCGTCGTAGGATTGAACGGATTCGGATAGTTCTGCTCAAGTCCAAATGTTGTCGGGGTCTGCACATCTTCAGTTGCCTGAATCACATCTTCACTCTTTGAGTAGGCTGATGACGATTGGTCGAAAATGCCGATGCCGGAAGCTCGCTTGTAGAGGTCTTTTCGGCAATCGTCTTGCGTGACCCATCCGTTCCGACCCGCATCACTCAGCCCGTTGAGCACGCCCTTGAGTCCAAACTGGGCCGAGAACAAATCGCCCCGCTGTAGAGCACAATTGGCACCGCTGATCGACTTGAGGAGGTCCGACCTGTTATTTTCAGAGGGCTTCCGGAACACGTCAGCCGAGAGACTTCGTATGTATGCCATCAGATCGGTGAACTGGCATATAATAGAGCGCGCATCGTCATCCTTGATCGTCCCCGTACCTCTTGCAGTGCAAATCGTCGCGTTGCTTGCACCCGTGAGGTGGACGTAGAATGTCTCATCCAACTCAGGGACAACGTCTCCCTTCACAAGCACGACCACCGACTTTGCCGTCTCACCGGGATTGAAAACAAGGGCACCTGAAGTCGATACATAGTCGCTTCGTGAAGAGGCGGTTCCATCTTCCGTTGAATAATTCACTTTGACCGTCTCACCGCTTGCCGCCGATAAACGGATCCAGAACATGGCAGGAGTTGTGCCGCTGTTTCCTTCCGTCACGGTGACGTTCGAGACGCTCAGGACAGGCTTTGCGTCGTCGTTCTGAATCGTGCCCGTCGCAGATCCGTCCTGAATTTGTGCGCCGGAAGGATTCGACAGCTTCACGAAGAATGTCTCGTCGGGCTCATTCAGCAAATCCCCGATGATTGACACCGAGATCGTCTTCTGCGTTTCTCCCGGAGCGAAGGTCAGTGTGCCGCTTGCCGCTACATAATCTCTGCCAGCCAACGCTGTACCGTTCACGGTCGCGTAGGAGACAGTCACAGTCGTAAGCATGTTCTTCTGCAGCCTGACTGCAAACTGCATCGGCTTTGAACCGCCATCCCCCTCCTTCATGCTTGCGTTGGAGATCCACAACTTCGGCAGACCGTCGTCATTGACGATCGTCACGACACCAGAGCTCGAATTCCCGAACAACCCGTTCGATGGATTTGAGAGGTTGACCGAGAACGTCTCATTCGATTCTTTCTTGCGATCGCCTTTCACCTTCACTGTGATGGTCGCCGACGTGGTGCCGGGCGCAAACGTCACAGTGCCGCTGGCAGCAACGTAATCCTGTCCCGCAAGTGCAGTTCCATTTGCCGTCGCATACGCCACGGTGACTGTTTGGGTGCTCGCAGATGAAAGCGTCACGGGCAGAACGGCATCGACATACCCTTTGTTCGTTTCCACAACCGAGACATTTCCGATAGCGATGACCGGCATTTGCGGATCGTCATTCAGGATCTGCCCTTGCCCGGTTTCTTGCGTTGTTCCACCCGGCATTGTGGCATCAATCGGATTTGAAAGGTCGACATAGACGACCTTCGTCGGCTCATACGTCGTATTGCTGTTAACCACAACACTGACAGTTTTTGTGACTTCGCCGGGGTTGAAAACCAGCTGCCCGGTCTGACCAATATAGTCCACTCCATCGGTTGCGCCAGTGCCGGCCCTCGTTGCGAAGCTCACCGTCACGGGCTGATAGCTTGGATTCGACAATGAAACTGTGTACACCAACGTTGTCGTTCCTACATTGCCTTCTGCAATCGATGGATCGCTTATAGAAACGGTCGGGACGGCGTCGTCATTCACGATAGTCCCCGTCGCCTGCCTGGGGGCGAACAATGCGACGTTCGAATAAATGTTCAGTGAGAAGGTCTCGTCCGGCTCATACATCGTGTCGCCGATGATCGGAACGGAGATCGTGCCTGTGAGCCTGCCCCTTGCGATATTGAGCGTACCCGACGTCGCAACGAAATCGGTCCCGGAAGTTGCTGTGCCGCTCGTGGTCGAATACAGGATGTTGATTCCCCCTGAGACCATGTTGTCGGTCAAGGTAACGTTGAAGACCATCATCTGGGTACCGCTGTTCCCCTCTACGATGGACGCGTCGCTGATGCTGGCCCTTGCCGGCAGCGAGTCATCATCAAGGATCGTGCACACGCCCTGACTATTGGTAATGGACACATTGATCGGGCGATGGAGGCTGACGTAGAATGTCTCGTTGGGCTCAATCTGTGTATCGCCGATAACCTGGACGGTGATCGATCCGCTCGATTCACCCGCAGGAATCACCAACGTACCGGAAACACCGAAATAGTCGCCTCCTTCGATGGCAGTATTGTCCTGTGTCGAATAATCCACCTGAATTGTTCTCCCACTGGGAGCCGAAAGGCTCACCGTGAAGACTGCATCCGTCGTTCCATCATCTCCCTCAAGAACAGAAATATTATTGATGGAAATCGTCGGAATCGGGTCGTTGTCGATAATCGTAAGCGTCGCAGAATTCGGCAATCCCACCGCGTCACCAATCAGATCAATGAAGACCGTTTCGTCGTCTTCATTGAGATTGTCGTCAATGATCGGGATCGAGATCGTTTTCGACGTCTCTCCCGGTCCAAAGACAACGGTGCCGCTCACACCAGTGTAATCCTGGCCCTCCAATGCAGTCCCATTGCGGGTGGTATAGCTCACACTCACGGTACCATCACTGCCACCCGTGCGGACCAACGCTATCGAAGCCAGTCCTGCCGATTCGTTGACGCTGTAGCTGTCGTAAGCAAATTGTACGACACCAGCCGATGCACGCAGCGGCTCTCGCGTAAGCGATGTTGCGTTGCACACTGAAATTGCGACAAACAGTCCGAGAAGGAGGGAAATCCGCTTGAAGATAAATGTGCTCATGATGCCTCAGGTGTGATATCGTTCACCGTCGCTCGTTGATGAACAATGGAAAATTCCGCGCGTTCATATCCCCAACTTTCCATCGCATCTGGCCTTAGCAGGTCGGGGACAAAGCCACAACCTGAGGGAGTTAAGAGCAGTTGCAATGCGTATGAACGCGAAATGAAAAGATCAATGCGGAAGAGAAGGTCTTCCCATTTCGTAACGTTTAATTTACCAAGCACTAATCTAAATATCAAGAAGGTGTCGCAAGATTCCTTCACGTTTTAGCTGCTAAACGAATTACTTCGTTCGCCTCTTGTCTCGCATGAGCGACATCGTCTCATAACAATACATACCACCGAAAAGGTAATTGAGAATCGAGAACAATCCGTCTCATCTCGCAAATCATCCTGTGACAATATGAGTCACTCTTGGCAGACGAGCCGCGCATCGTCAACGCATCACAAACAGCGCAACAACCAAATGCCGATCGCACATGTTGATCGCGTCCCGGAGCATGAACGATGATCACCAGCTTCTCTTCCTGCAGGCCGCAAAAAAGCTTGACGCGCACATCCACTGAGTCGTCATCGACGCCACAGTCGTGACGGCGTCTCCCCCAGTCACGATCGCGGCTGCACCGATCTGCGACGATGTGAAGAGATAATTACTCAGAGAATGCTGCACGGGCGGGTAGTGCGCAGTGGCTTCTTTGCTGGCAGGATGAGACAAACGCCGAAATCCACGCCAAACTGGATCGTTGTTCAAGATGACGCCGTTTGAGCCCGCGCCCGACCGGGGATCCCTGCGGAAAAAAACGCGTGCGCCAGTCACGATCATCGTTCTCAGATGAGTTCATCAGACAAGCGCACGCTTCACTCAGATGGGTCGACCGATCGGATCCTTCTGAATCGTCGTCGCCGACCGCGGGTTCGTGCAACTGATCGGCAGACACTCACTGTTCATATCACTTGTAGAGAAGATGCTTCGCCCTGATCTTCTCAAATTGCCCGACATCGTTCTTCCACATCGCCACGATCTTCTCAGGCGCCACTCCGGCATCAATGGCTTCCGCCAGTTTAGGTGTGCCGGCCAGGCGGTTGAAGGAGCGTCTGAACTTGAGGCTGTCCGGGAACAACTTCTTCGCCGTTGCAATCATGTACACGCCGACCTTCACAGGTTCCAGTTTGTCCCTGTCGGTAATCCTCACCCACACGCCGTTGCAGTGCACCCCTTCGTATTTCGGATGCAGTACATAACCCTCGATGCTCTTGGGCGTAAATTCCGTCGGCTCGAACATGACCCCTGGGAGGTGATAGTTGTTCAGCGCCATCGCCCATTTCATCGCATCGATGTAGGGCGCACCGATGTACTCAAATGGCCGATCGGTCCCGCGACCCTCAGCAATATTGACCCCTTCAAAGAGGCATGTGCCCGGATACAATGTCGCGCTTGAAAGCGTCGGGATGTTTGGTGAGGGTTTGACCCAGACTTTCAGGCCCGTCTGATCGTACCACATCGTTCTCTTCCATCCCTCCATCTTCACAACTGTGAGCTGAGCCTTGATCCCGTCCTTCAGCCATCCTTCTTCGTTGTACATCGTCGCAAGCTCGCCGATCGTCATCCCGTGCGCGATCACGATGGGCTGGAGCCCGACAAAGGAGCGAAGCGAGTCATCGCGGTTGAAACCTTCAACCCAAGTTCCGCGGATCGGATTGGGTCTGTCGAGAACGATGTACGGAATGTGGTTCTCTGCCGCAGCTTCCATCGCGTACGAGAGAGTACTGATGTACGTATAGAACCGTACACCGACATCCTGGATGTCGTAGATCAGCACGTCGACACCCTTCAGCATCTCCGGCGTAGGTTTGTTGATTTTTCCATAGAGGGAATACACCTTGACTCCCGTCTTCTTGTCTATGTCGTTGTCGACCTGTGCGCCGGCAGGTGCATCACCCCGAACGCCGTGCTCGGGACCGAACAGCACCACGAGCTTCGTCCGTTTGTCTTCGTGGATGGCATCGGCAAGATGTTTTCCATTCGACAGAAGAGCGGAATGATTTGTCACGAGACCGACGTTCTTCCCCTCAATCAGTTTGAAATATTTCTCGAACAACAGGTCGGCCCCGGTCTTGACCTGTCCAACCATGGTGGACGCGGCAAGACAGAGGATGAGCAGAAGCAACCTCGGTCGGTTCATAGGATTATTCCTTGTGTGCGTGGTGAGGAGGGAGAATGAAACACCCCGGCGAGCGGCCGGGGTGCGTGGTGAATCACTTGATCGTTGAACGCGCAATGGACCAGGCAGCGATACTCATGCCGTCCCATATCACTCCAGACCGGATCTGTTCATCGATCTCCGCCGGCGTGAGAGCCACGTATTCGAATTCTTCAGTCTGTTCAGGTTTCGGTCCGACTTCTGTGAGATTCGTCGCGACATACACACGGCAGATCTCGTTTGTGATGCCGTTGAATGGATTGAACTGTCCGGCCAGGTCCAGGTTCCCGGCAGTGTATCCGGCTTCCTCCTCGAGCTCAGCTCTGGCCGTCCCGGGAAAATCGCTTCCCGCCTTGACACCGCCGCAGGGGAACTCCAGGCTCAACTCGTCGCACAGGTACCTGTATTGACGCACCATCGCGATCCTGCCGTCGTCAAGGACAGGGATGACCATGCTCGATCCGTTGGTGTGAACATAGAAATACTCGCTGACTTCCCCATTCGGAAGCATGAAGGTGTCATGCCGGTACACCCACCACGGGTTCTTGAACAGTTCTTTCTGGCTTAGTGTTCGCCATCGGGAGAGCACCATGCAAAGACCTCATCTACTTTATTCGGAGCTCCGGACCGCTGCTACGTCAGACAAGCTCACGCTCGGAGAAAAAGAACCCCACTTCGATCCTGCCGTTCTCCGGCGAATCGGAGCCGTGTACGATATTCTCACCCTTGTTGTCGGCAAACAGCTTGCGGATTGTCCCCTCTGCCGCCTCCTTTGGATCGGTCGCACCGATGAGTGTCCTGAAATCGGCAACGGCGTTCTCCTTTTCAAGCGCGATCGGCATGCAGGCGCCGCTCGACATGAACTCGACAAGCCCTTCATAGAAGGGCCGGCCTTTGTGCACCGCGTAGAAAGCACCGGCGGTTTCTTTTGTCAATCGAAGCTGCTTCATGCCAAGGATCTTGAATCCGGCTTTTTGAATGCGGGAAATCACTTCGCCCTGAAGGTTCTTTCTTACACAGTCTGGTTTCAGAATTGCCAATGATCGTTCAACAGCCATGAGGTGAAATATCCTTTCTTGAGAGAGATTTGAATGGGTACTGCAGGGAAGCAAATGGCCATGAGCATTTAGCTTTTAGCTATTAGCTTTTAGCTCCAAGCTGATAGCTGATCGCTGACAGCTGATAGCTTATCGTTGACCGCCCACATTATGTCTTGTGTTGATTCCACCACCGCTCCATGACGTCGTCGGCGTTTGTCTGGGCTCCCTTCTGCTTCCATTTGTCGAAGAAGTAGATGTCGGAGCTCGCCGGAGGTGGATTTGGCGCGTCGATCTGAATCCGGAGCGGCATTGGGGCCGAATCCCCGACGACAATAGCTTCTCCCTGCCGGAGGGTCGAAATGACGGTCTCCAGCCCGCTGAACGTCTCGGGGACGAGTCTGCGGATGTATGCCTGGTCGATCGGGTTCAAGAGTCGCAGCACCACGAAATTGTTGCACTGCGACAGAATCGTCTCGGAAATTTCCGAGGGTCTCTGACTGACGATCATCACGCTGACGCCGTATTTTCTTCCTTCCTTGGCGATCCGCTCCACGGTCAGGCGCGCTGCGGTGGAGCCTTTCGAATTGACCGACAGGTAGTTGTGTGCCTCTTCGAGGACGAGCAGGATTGGAAGCTCGCGGCGATTGGGGTTCCAGAAGTTGAAGTCAAAGGCAATACGGGAGATGAGCGCAACGATCGTATTCACCACATCGAACGGGATGCCGCTCATATCCATGATGGTGATCTTGGACTTTCCATCCAATCCGAAGATCATCGTCAGCAGTCCTTTTGCCGATTCGGAATCCGTGCAGACCCGCGGCTTGAACATGAACGCGTACCGCGGATCGTTCAGCATGCTGTTGAGGCGCATCAGGAAGCGCGTGAACTTGCCGAACTGGGGACCTTCCTTCATGCCGGTCGTTCCGCCGGCGGAAATTTTCTCGGTGTCGAGGAATTGCATCCGGGCGCGCACTTCGTTCATATCGAAGAACACCGGTGTGTCGACCGTAATCATGCTTGCGAGGCGCGGGTTCTTCGCCTTCTTGCCCGAGTAAATCAGATCCTGGAGAGTCGAAATGATCGTCGTGGCGTTGTCATCGCGCGGGTCCACGAAGAGCTCTGTAATTTCCTCAAAGTTCATCAGCCAATATGGAAGCTCCAGCGCAGCGATGTCGAAATGCTGGCAGCCTTCCGGGAACGCGCTCTTGTATTCGTTGTGGATATCGAGGATGACAATGTTTGTATCCGGAAGCGTGACAACTTTCTGCAGGAGCGAAGAGACCGTGCACGATTTCCCGGCGCCGCTCGATCCAAGCACGGCGAGATGCTTGCCGAAGAACTTGTTCGGATCCAGGAATGCCCGCTCGCTTTCGAACAGCGAGAGCTGGCCGACGGAAAAGTTGAATTTCTGGTAGGTCGAGAATGCTGCTTTCAGGTCTTTGTCTTCAAGAAGATACACGGCCATATCCACAGTGGGGAGCACCGACACGCCGCTCTCGAATTTTCCCTTCTTCAGGGTACCGATGAGCGTTACGTTCATGAGAAAGCGCTGTGTAATCTTCTCGTTCTCGTAGACGTCTCCTTTCTTGAACTCCGAGACAATGCCGAGCACGAGGAGCTGTCCGACAGGGATGAGGACGTACGTTCCGATCTGGCCGATGTAGTAGGTCTTTGGGCCGATCTTTTTTGTCAACGTCGTAGTTTCCGCATCCACGACAACGAGGACAGAGGAACTCGTCACCTCTCTGACAATGCCAACGCGTTTTTCATCCCACATAATTGGACCCTTTGAGTTCGTGGGTGACCAAAGAAAAAATGTGCCGTTGAACCTCCGACACATTTTTCCTCATTGCTTCATCACGATTTCTTCCCTTTTTTGCGCGGGGCCGGCTTTTTCCTTGCCTGGGCCTTTGTCCGCTTCGGTTTCGCGGATTTCTTCGCAGCTGATTTTGGTTTCACCTTCGAAGGCGGTTTGACGGACTTCTTGCCTTTCAGAACCTGCGCCATGGTTTCACCGATCAACGCCGGACTTTCGACAACATGGATGCCGGCTTTCCGGAACGCTTCGAACTTCTCTGCGGCTGTCCCTTTGCCTCCGGAGATAATCGCGCCGGCGTGGCCCATCCTGCGTCCCGGGGGAGCCGTTTGCCCGGCGATGAACCCGACAACCGGTTTCTTCACATGCTTCTTGATATACTCCGCAGCTTCTTCTTCCGCTGTCCCGCCGATTTCCCCGATGAGGATCATCGCTTCGGTTTCGGGATCGTCATTAAACAGCTTCACCGCATCGATGAACCGTGTGCCGATGACGGGGTCGCCGCCGATGCCGATGCACGTCGACTGACCGATACCCCGCTGCGTCAGCTGCCAGACGGCCTCGTAGGTCAGCGTTCCACTCCTCGAGACAAGTCCGACATGCCCCGGTTTGTGAATGAATCCCGGCATGATTCCGATCTTCGCCTGACCCGGCGTGATGATCCCGGGACAATTGGGTCCGATCATTGTCACACCAAGCGCCTTCAGATGGTCATAGACCTTGACCATGTCGGCGGCGGGAATCCCTTCTGTGATCGCGACGACGAGCTTCACCCCTGCGTCGGCAGCTTCCATGATCGCGTCGGCAGCACCGCCTGCAGGCACGAAAATCACAGATGCATTCGCTCCTTCTTTTTCGACCGCTTCTGCCACCGTATTGTAAACGGGGATCGGCTCGGAGAACCGGTCCTTTTCATTTCCATGATATGTCGTTCCTCCCTTTCCGGGGGTGACGCCGGCGACAACCTTCGTTCCGTAATCGATCATCTGCTTGGTGTGGAATGTTCCCTCACCACCGGTAATTCCCTGCACAACGAGGCGGGTGTTCTTGTCGACAAGTATGCTCATAGGTCAATGAGAAGTGGATGAAGATTGGAGAATCAATTAGGATGGAACAAAGTTAAGAAGCGCTTTCCAGAAAATCAGCAACTTTCAGAACTGTTGCTTCATCGAATTGGGGGCCGAGAATTTGGAGACCGATGGGAAGGCCCTGAGAATCCGAACCACAGGGGATGCTGATTCCCGGAATTCCGGCAAGATTCGCCGAGGTCGTGTAGATATCAGAGAGATACATCTTCAGCGGGTCGTCCGATTTCTCGCCCGCTTTGAACGCCGTAGTCGGCGAGGTCGGCGTCAGCAAACAATCGCAACTTTTGAACGCATCGAAGAAATCCTGCTGGATCAGGCGGCGGACCTTCTGCCCTTTCCTGTAGTAGGCATCGTAGTATCCGGCGGAAAGGACGTATGTCCCGAGCATGATGCGGCGCCTGACTTCCTGACCAAACCCCGCGCTGCGCGACTTCACGTACATGTCGGTCAGATCTTTGACCCGCTCCGCCCGAAAGCCGTAGCGCGCACCGTCGTACCGGGCGAGATTGGACGAAGCTTCCGCCGTCGCAAGGATATAGTACGTTGCAATCGTGTATTCTGTGTGCGGCAGGCTGACTTCAGATATGACAGCGCCGGCATCGCGCAGAATCCCGATGCTTCGATCGACGGCACTTCGCACATCGGCGTCAAGGCCTTCGCCGAAATACTCCTTCGGAATCCCGACACGAAGTCCCTTGATGTCGCGTGTGAGTGCAGCGAGGTAATCCGGGACGGGTTTGCGTGCACATGTTGAATCGTGTTCATCGTGGCCGGCGATCACCTGGAGCACCCGGGCAGCATCCTTCGTCGTCGAGGCGAACGGTCCAATCGAATCAAAAGAAGATGCGAACGCCACGAGACCGTAGCGTGAAACGCGGCCATACGTCGGCTTCAACCCGACGACACCTGTGAACGACGCAGGCTGACGAATCGAGCCGCCCGTATCGGATCCAAGCGACGTGGTGCACATGCCCGCCCGCACGGCGACTGCCGATCCTCCGCTCGATCCTCCGGGCACGCGGTCGTTGTCCTGTGGCAGCTTCACCCGTCCGAACGCTGAGTTCTCCGTCGAGGAGCCCATGGCGAACTCATCCATGTTTGTCTTCCCGATGAGAATCGCGTCAGCGTCCTTGAGGCGGGCAACCGCCGTCGCGTCGTAGAGGGACGTGAAGTGTTCAAGGATCCTGGAGCCGCACGTGACGCGCTCTCCTTCGATGCAGAGCACATCCTTGACCGCGATCACCATCCCCGCAAGCGGACCAGCGGTTCCTTCAGCAATTTTCCGATCGACAAGCCGTGCACGATCCATCGCCTTGTCTGCCTGAACGGAGAGAAACGCGTTCAGGTGCTTTCCCGATTCAATCGCCTGCGCGTACTCCTGCGTCAGCCGCTCGCAGGTCGTTCTGCCGGCACTCAGATCAGTCTGTATTGTATCGAACGATTTCATCAATATGGCACACGGCGGCGCTTACCGCGTCTGTCCGTCACATCGTCAGTCGGGATCAGACCCGCGCATGAACCGCGGATGGTGAGATGCTGTTCGGGATTGAGCAATGCGGGGCGCCGGCACGATGGACGTCTTCATGAGCGCCCGGACACTGCGGGGTGCTGAAACGGCTGCTTACTTCTTGTGCTCGTCCTCGGGCTTCTTCGATTCGACCTGTTTGACATCCTTCTCGATGTCATCCTGGATTTCGCGGGCGGCCTTGCGGAACTCGCGCATGCCAGTCCCGAGGCCCCGTGCGAGCTCGGGGATCTTTTTTGCACCGAAGAAAATGAGGATCACGAACAATATGAGAATTATTTCAGGAGCTCCGAGATTCATACTCCTCCACTCTCCTTTCAGACAAGTAATGATTGGTGAACAAAACTTTCGACGATTGAATCGAATACCTTTCTGCCATCCGTATGATGCAGCGCCGGATCGGATGCCCGTTCGGGATGCGGCATCATTCCAAGCACGTTTCCCTGCTCACTGATGATCCCGGCGATGTTGGAGATGGAACCGTTCGGATTCGACTCTCCCGTCAGCACGCCGGCCCGATCGCAGTAGCGGAAGACAACCTGGTTGTTATCCTCCAGCCTCCTGAGCGTGTCGTCGTCCGTAAAGTAATTCCCGTCACCGTGTGCAATCGGGATCTCAAGGACCTCGCCCTTCCTGCATCGGGACGTGAAGGCGGTGTCGGCATTCTCCACTCTCAGCGTCACCTGTTTGCAGACGAACTTGAGAGACTCGTTACGAAGCAGCACGCCGGGCAGCAGGCCCGCCTCCACAAGAACCTGGAATCCATTGCAGATGCCGAAGACAAGTCCGCCGCTGTTCGCGAAGCGAACGACATCTTTCATAATCGGCGAGAATCGGGCCAATGCGCCGCAGCGCAAATAGTCGCCATAGGAAAATCCTCCGGGAAGAATCACGATATCGACATCGCCGAGCGATGCTTCCTTGTGCCAAATCAGCCGCGCGTCCTGGCCGAGGATAGTCTCTGCGACATAGTGAGAATCGTGGTCGCAGTTCGAACCGGGAAATACGACAATGCCAAATTTGAGTTTCATAGTGGACGACTTCATTCGTTGCGAGAATCGGGTTCCGGAGACTTATTTTCTCTCCTCGATTGTGAAGCTGAAATCCTCCATCACAGGATTCGCGAGCAATTTCTGACTGACTTCTTTCGTGATCGTTTCCGCCTCCTCCCTGCTTTCCACGTCCACATGTAGTTCAACGTATTTTCCGATGCGGACGTTCCGTACACGATCGTAACCGAGCGAATGGACGCCGTGTTCAACGGCCTTTCCCTGCGGGTCAAGAATCGACTGCCTCAGCGTGACAAGGATTTTCGCGTGATACAAGGTTGCTCCGTTGCTTGTTAAATGTCGATGCTGGAAATTTCGCTCTCTTCATCAGGTTCCTTCTCGACGTGAGAGGCGAGAGCGCGAAACCATTCATAAAGGCCACGCAAAATGCCGAATCCTATGAATGCGGCCATCACGGGGAAGAGCATCGTTCCCTTGGAAACAAGAACAATGGCGCCTGCAACCGCGAACGCTATCACGCGCCACGGATGCGCACGGAAGCCTCGCCGTGTAAATTTCGGCAGCGTATCGTATCGCACCTTGCTGACCATCAGGAGCGACACGACAAGCACGAGGCCCGTCAGGCCGTCGTGGGTCCAGCCATTCAATCCCCCCTGCTCTGTATTGTACTGCAGGAGGTATGCACAAATCGTGATAGCGGCCGCAGGGATCGGGAGTCCCTTGAAATGATCCTTCTCAAACCCGACAAGCTGGACGTTAAACCGCGCCAACCGGATTGCCCCGAACACAAGCGGCAGGGAGCTTATGATGATGCCGATGCTCGCGAGCGAACTGAGGTACGCCTGGTAGACAAGGAAGGACGGTGCTGCGCCAAACGAAACCACATCGGCGAGCGAATCGAGCTCGACCCCGAACTGGCTCGAGGACCGGGTGATGCGCGCCATGATCCCGTCGAAGGTATCGAAGCCTCCGGCCAGGATGATAAACCAGGCAGCCATTTCGATTCTCCCCTGGCTCGCGTTCACAATAGAGAGAAAGCCGCAAAACGCATTGAGCACCGTGAAAAGGCTCGGGACAACTGCTCTCGTAATTTTCATAACCTTGCGTCTCCGCAGGGATTCTTAGAGTTCGGCAAGAACGGTTTCTCCCGCCACCGCGATGTCGCCAACCCGGGCTCGTATCGCCTTTCCAGCGGGCACAAACACGTCCACTCTAGAACCAAATTTTATCATTCCGAAGCGATGACCGGCCTTCACCTCATCTCCCATCGTGATCGTGCAAACAATACGCCGGGCTACGAAGCCTGCGATTTGCTTGAACATCACGCGCCCCTTTGGGTGCTCGAGGCCAACAATCATCTGTTCGTTTTTTTCGGATGCTTTGTCTTCAAAAGCTGCAAAATATTCCCCTTTGACGTACCGAAGGTGCCGTACGATTCCGCTCACGGGAATTCTGTTCACGTGAACGTTCAGGGGGGACATAAAAATGCTGATGCGAACGGCTTTTCCGCCGAGGAATTCCTTCTCTTCCACTTCCGTCACGCTGATGACCTTTCCATCCGCAGGAGAGATCACAAGATCATCTCCGCTCGGGGTCGTGCGCTCAGGATCCCTGAAGAAATTGATCGTCAGCCCCAGGAAGATCAACGCTGCGCCGGAAACCAGGTACTTCGGTATTCGCGGCTCTATGAACGCGAACGACAGCACGATTGCCGCAAGGCAAACAACGACAACCGTAAAGAAGACATCGTAGCCGTATTTCGTGATCATCATTGAACCGCTGACACTCCCGGACAGGTTGCGATCGGTCTTTCAATTGCAGGCCGAGTCATTTGTTGCCGCGATTCCGGCATTTGCCAGACATCCTCACCTCGGGGCAATCCATCACACGTTCAGAAAAGCCAGAGTACACCGATGTTTGGGAACTGGCTGAGTTGACGTGAGCGTCGATTGGAGAAAATCTCGAGGGGTTGCCCGATGAATCTGAGGGTATCAATAAAGAGGGAATCAAGGCTTGGAGCCGACCTTTAGTGTCCGTTTTCCCTTTTGAGAGTGAGTTCGATCGAAACCGAACCCGAATCGAATTTGGAAATCAATTACCGCGGCGAATGCAATTTTCTACGGAAATCCTTCTTCACATCGAAAAAGTATACCAAAAAATGGCCCGAAAGTCAAGGTAACCGCGGTGCCTGAGGATTTCTCCATGAACTGCTGTCAACACTCGCTGAGCTTTGAAGAATCGTGACGTCCAAAATCCAGCGAAGATTGTACAGATTGACTCAGATTCTCTTTTTGGATGTCGGGAAAGAGAAGGAACCATGTTTCGTCTGAAAGGACGTGTGGCTCGATCCAGGTCAGGCTGTGAGCGATGCAGTGGGATCGAGCAATCGATGTGGTACCTGGTACCGAACTCTGCGATCTTTTCCTCTATAAAGTGCGCACACTTTCCGAGAAGGCACTGCTCTGCAACCTCAAGGGAATTGCGCAGAAGACTCGCTCCGCTGTTCGGTACAATGAAGTCTGTCTCATTCGAGAACATCCCATGTCAATGGAGTTCCCCTTGTCACCTTCCTCTTGACCTTTTTCCCAAGAACCGCCGTCAACAATTTCGGATGCAGGCCATAGCCAGGTCGAATCGATCTTGTATTTGAAGTCGTGATCACTCCCCCTTCCTCCACGTCTTCTACCACAAAAAGGGAGCGTGACAATTCCCTGCTCTTCCGGGCATCAGCAGCGAGCTCATACACGACGGAGCCCAGCGCTTTTTCTACATCCCGAATTGCCCGTGTCATTGACAAAAACTCCTTCGGTTCGATTGAAAATACAGCATCCGGGCCTCCGAGAGACCTGTCGAGGATCAGGTGCTTTTCTATGATTTTTGCACCCAGGGCGATCGATGCGATTGGAGCGGCAATTCCGGTTGTGTGGTCCGACAATCCGACGATCGAACGAAATCGTTCTTTCATGTCGGGTATCGTGTTCAGGTTCAGCGATTCAAGCGGCGCCGGGTAGGATGAAGTACATTTCAACAAAGCAACATCGTGATTGCCCATCCTCCCGCAGGCGGCCATGGCTTCGGTGATGTCGTCCAGTTCGGCGACACCGGTCGACACGATGATTGGTTTCTGTTTCGCGGCAGCGTATTCAACTAACGGCACATCGGTGATTTCAAAGGATGCAATCTTATAGGCGGGGACATCGAATGTCTCCAGGAAATCCACAGCCGCCTGATCGAAAGGGGAGGAAAAACAAATGAGCCCGCATTCCCCGGCCGTCCTGAATATCTGCTCAGTCCACTCCCAGGGCATGCAGGCGCGACTGTACAGTTCAAAAAGTGTGAGCCCGTCCCAGACTGTCCCCTGGTTAATTCGGAAAAAGTGATTTCTTGAATCAATCGTTAGACTCTCGGGTTTATAGTGCTGGACTTTGATGGCGTCGGCGCCTGCATCCCTCGCAGCCTTCACGGTGTCGAGTGCGATGCCGATCTTACCATTGTGGTTCGCCGATAGTTCGGCGACCACGAAAGCGGGCGAAGCGTCGTCTATGATTCTATCCTTGATCTTCATAGTTCAAGTTTGTTTTGGACAAACCAGCGTCGCCGCATCCGGCCACTGTGCGAGCGGCCCGCCAGTTAATACCTCGACTTCTTGTAGACAACATATTCGCCACCCGGGTCCTGTTCCGTGAATCCGTTCCTGAGGCAAGCCATCCGCGAGGGCTCGTTGTCTCTTTTTACTTCTCCAAGCACAAAAGCGATATCCTGCCATTCCTCGAAAATAGCTTTGCAGCCTTCCTCCAGGATAGCGGTTCCGAACCCCATTCCCCGGTATTTTATGTCTATCGACATCCCGATGTCAGCGAAATTTTCCCGTTTCTCAAATCGGATTTGTCCGACGCTGTGGCCGTGGGCGTCCAGGGCCACAAAGGTTCTCGAGCTTTCACTTCTGAGCCGATCAGCGAACCACTTCTCATGCGTCGACCAGGTGATTGGACTCGTCGAGATGGATTGTCTCCTCGTCTCGGGATCGTTTGCCCAATCGAAGAGCATCCTCTTGTCGTCCTCTCGTATGTTTCTAAGTGTTAGCTTCATGCCATTCGCAGAGCTGCCGGGCGACTCTTCTCGCTCCCTGACCGTCGCAGAGGAGACCCGGACCTCCGGTCGATTTGAGATGGGTCATGACTTCGATGTCGATTTTCTGAAAGAGATCGGGGTCATCCCACCACAGCTCGGAGCGCAGGAATCCGGCATCAGTCCAGCCCCGGAGATTTGCCCGTTGATTGTCGACGACTCCGACAGCGATGGTTGGCAACCCTATTCGGGCGAGTTCGTAGGTGGTGATTCCAGCAGCAGAAACCGCGAAATCACATCCCTGCATGAGCAGCAGGAAGTCGCCGGCCGTAAGATTCGCGTGGTGCTTCACGCTGCGCGAATCGGGCGCACTGTGTGCTCGATCCGGATTCGCGCTGCTGACAACGTGATAGGTGAATTCCGGAAAGGTTGTCAGAAGATGTTTGAGAACACCATCGGTCATATTCCTTGTATCCTGCCCACCGAAAATCAGGAGAACGTTTCCACTTTCCCTCACAAGCTTCCGTGGAGACACATCCCAGAATTCTCTTCTCAGCGGCATATATTGGATGCCGAAAAGATATCGGTGTAGTCCATCCCCGGGGTATGGAATTCTTTCCGCACCGATCGTGCCGTTAATGACAACGCCGGCGGGGTAGTCGATTCTCTGATAGTCGTCGAAACAGGCAAGCAGATCGGTGGTTGAGTCCAGTCGTTTATAGACATGCGGTCCGGCCAGGTATGAATCCACAACAAGGATATCGCTTTTCCCTGCAATACGGATAAAATCATCGAAGTTATCGCGCCACGCCTGCACGTGCAGATGAATCTGACCCAGGAACACCTGACCAATCTCGTCGCAGTCGGCAATGAACTTTGGACGGATGCCTCTTTCTTCAAAGGCCTGATACAGGGAAAGGCACCGCGTCAGGTGTCCGTATCCGGTTCCTTTGAGCCCTTCCGTGAGGATGACGACATTCATTGTTTGTTTCTTGTCGACAAGAACCGGTACTTGTGTTCAGCCATCTCCCAGTCCTCAATTGTGTCGATATCCTGAACTTCTGCCGCCGGCAATTCCACTGCATACGCGTCGGATCCAGGCAAGATCTTCTCGCGTAGGAATGCGTCACGTGTGATCCAAAGCAGCTGCCCGGCATCATGATAGGTCGCCTGCAAGTCCTGCGAACGACTGCCCGCGTTCTCCGGGTAGAGGAAGGAGAGTCTTCCCGAGTTGATGATCATCGCTCGTTGCGCGGGATGTCCAAACCTGACGACGTACAAGACAGCATTGTGAGTTCCCTTGCGCAACAGATCGAAACCTTCCCTGATCCGGTCCGCTGTCAGCAGCGGTGCGGTGGCGTAGATCAGGGCTATCATTTCAAAAAGCTTCCCTTCCTCTTCATACTTCCCGACAACTTCTCTCAAGACATCGGTCAAGTTAGAGTAATCATCGGAACTATCACGGCTTCGGAGAAAAGGAACTCGCGCACCAAAGCTCTTCGCAATCTCGGCGACCTCGCGATCATCGGTGGACACCATGACTTCATCGAAGATCCCGGCGTCCAGCGCTGCCCGGATCGGGTATGAAATAATCGGTTTCCCGAGAAATGGCCGGACGTTCTTTCCGGGGATCCTCTTGCTGCCGCCACGGGCCGGTATGACTGCTAGTGTCTTCATCTCGCTAGATGAGGAATCAGAATGGACATCACCTCTTCGTCATTTTCTCCACGACGTGTTTGATTGCATGACTTACATAGCTGGTGTCGTCACGTGTCAGGCCAGGATGGATTGGTATGGAGAGGGTGCGTCGATAGAACTCTTCGGCAACCGGATAGTCCCCGGCCTTTGTCCCGAGCAACTTCATGTAGTACGGTTGCAGATGCACAGGCTTGTAATGAACCTGGCACTCTATTCTCTCTTCACGCAGGCGTCCGAACAGTTCGGCCTTCGAGATCCGCAAACCTCCAAAATCGATTTGAAGCGGATACAGATGGTAGGCATGGCGAGAGTTCCCACTGACCGCCGGAACAACGAACCGATCATCGCCGGCGAAGGCTTCGTCATAGAATGCGGCTACCGCTCTTCGTTCAAGCAGAAACCTGTCAAGCTTTCCCAACTGCGAAATACCCAGAGCACATTGGATATCTGTTATCCTGTAGTTGAAACCCAGGTCGATCATCTCGTAGGACCAGGGGCCTTCGGTGAGTGCGAGCTGACGAGGAGCTTTCATGATCCCGTGTGTGCGGAGAAGTTTGATCCTCCGATCCAACCGCTCGTGTCTCGTTACGACCGCCCCCCCCTCTCCCGTTGTAATGTGTTTCACCGGATGGAAGCTGAGAATGACCGCATCGGCGTACCGCGCGGCAAAATGCGCATCGTTCTTGTAGGAAGCGCCGAAGGCGTGGCAATGGTCGTTCACAAGATCACATTGATGAGTTTTCGCCAGTGCTGCAAGTGCTTCCCAGTCGCAGGGGTGGCCTGCGTAATCAACAGCGACGATCCCGCGCACCTTCCTGCCCGCGGATTCGTGATAACGGATTCGCTCCTCCAGCCTGGCAGGATCGAGGGTGTAGTGCAACGGATCGATATCGGCGAAATCCGGAGTTGCGCCTGTGTAGAGAATGCAGTTCGCGCTCGCAACAAAGGTGATGGGGGACGTAATGACGATATCGCCGGATTTCCATCCTAATCCTAATGCCGTGAGATGAAGGCTCGCAGTTCCGCTCGACGTCACGGTGCAATGTGGTGCGCCAAGTCTCTCACACAATCGCTGCTCGAACTCCATGATCCTGGGTCCCTGCGTGATCCGATCGCTTCGCAGCACATCCACAACGGCTTGAATGTCGTCTTCGCCGAGGACCTGTCTGCCGTATGTGTACGTCTTCTCATGCATGAACATTCTCTGCTATCAACGACCGGAGTTCATCGATCGTGAGAAAGTGATCGTTCGTTCCGCTGTTGTATCTGAAATCGACGTCGCACAACTTGCCCGGTTTGCCGTTACTCGTCAGCCTGAAGTTCTCCTTATCCCAAAGCTCCATCGAGGGGAGGATGACGAAATAGTCTTCAAATTCAATAGTGTTGAGCGCGTCAGGCTGCGTAATCATCTCCTCATGCAACTTCTCGCCCGGACGTCTGCCCACAATTTGTATCGCTGCTTCGGGTGCAATTGCCCTGGCAACATCGAGGATGCGGTACGATGGTATCCGCGGCACGAACAGCTCGCCCCCCCACATACGATCCAGCGAGCGCAAAACGAAATCAACCCCCTGTTGAGGAGTGATGCTGAACCGCGTCATCCGCTCGTCTGTCACGGGCAAGATCCCCGTGTGTTTCTTGCCGAGGAAAAACGGGACCACTGATCCCCTGCTTCCCAGCACATTCCCGTATCGCACGACGGACAGCTTTATTTCACGGGACCCCTTGTAGTTGTTCGCTGCAACGAACAGTTTGTCCGAAGTCAGTTTCGTCGCCCCATAGAGATTAATCGGGGCAGCGGCCTTGTCCGTGCTCAGGGCCACGACTTTCTTGACCCCCCTCGACATCGCTGCGTCGATGACATTTTGCGCACCGATCACGTTCGTCAATACCGCTTCAAAGGGATTGTACTCCGTGGCAGGGATTTGCTTCAGCGCCGCGCTATGGACAACGATATCGACGTCTTCCATCGCCCGCTCGAGGCGCGCCCTGTCGCGCACATCTCCAAGAAAGTAGCGCATGGCCTTTCGGTTGGAAGCAAAAGGCTCAGCGTTCTGCATTTCGAACTGCTTGAGTTCGTCTCGGCTGAAGATGATGATTTTCTTTGGCGTGTACCGTTGCAGGACCGTACTCGCGAGGGTTTTCGCAAACGATCCGGTACCGCCGGTTATGAGGAGTGTCTTGTTGTCCAACATTGCGGGATCTTTCAAATGCGCGCGATCAAATGCGCGTGACGGCAACACGCTACGGTGAGCACACAGTGTCGAGTGAGCGCACGGCGGCCACCATTCTGTGCAACACGAGGAGCAGGCTGGACGCCCCGGGAGGTTCACCCGAGCGTCAGGGGAAGTTACTTTTTTTTCTACTCTCAAGCACTGACTTCCCTGGCGCCAATCGTTCGAACTCCTGCCGAGTGTGCGCGCAGGCGGTCAATTCTGATAGAGTGAATATTCCTTGAACGAGAGGGTCGTGTCACAAAAGAGAACACTGCATATCCAAAGAGATCTGTACGTTCCATCGGGCGCATCGGCGTGCCGGCAGTGCAAAACATTGTTGCAGTTCAGTGTATTTACCGCTAGATTTTTGAGGCCTTTTACTTGCCGCACCGTGCTTGCACCCGTCGGGGATTACATGTCTCACAAGAAGCTCAATCGCGCCGTTGCTGCAGGCGTGTTCCTCATTTCGCTTACTGTTTACGTCTCAACAATCTCCCCCACGGTAACACTATGGGACGTCGGCGAATTCTGTGCGGCGGCGTTTTCTCTGCAAGTGCCTCATCCCCCGGGAGCCCCCCTGTTCCTTCTCCTTGCACGCCTGGCGTCGATCATTCCTGCAACGTCGGACATTGCGATGCGCATGCACCTGCTTTCAGCTCTCGCTTCTGCCCTGACGTGCACTCTTCTGTACCTCCTTTCTGTCCGGTTCATGATCTCGTGGCGGGGAACTCCCGAGGTTTTCACTGATAAGATATTTGTGCATGGATCTGCCGTCCTGGGGTCTTTTTCGCTTGCGTTCAGTCCGACGTTCTGGTCCAGTGCCATCGAGGCGGAAGTCTACGGTATGGGCATGCTTTTCGTAAGCCTGATTCTTTGGCTTGGGATGTGCTGGTATGAACAGCCCGATCACAAGAATGGGGACAGTTATTTTCTGCTCGTTGCGTACCTGGTGGGATTGGCGGCGGGAGTGCACTACCTCGCGATTCTCACTCTCTTCCCTGTGATGCTCCTTTATTATTTCAAATTTCATGAGTTCTCGCCCGGTTCGTTCGTGAGGTTTGGCGCAGCCGCGCTGATCGTGTTCGCGATTGTCTACCCGGGGATCGTCAAGACACTTCCCTCAATGCTGGACGGTGAGTTTGCAGGGATTCGGAGTGTGCTCTTTCAGATCATACCGATCCTCCTGATTGGGGCTGCAATTTACGGGGTCTATGTTTCCGCCAGGAAACAGGCTCGGCTCCTGAACTTCGCGCTTCTCAGTTTTCTGTTTGTGGCCCTCGGGTTCTCGACCTATACGGTTGTATTCATCCGGGCGAACGCTTCCCCCCCCATGAATGAAAACAACCCGAGCACACTTGCCAAACTCGTGTCGTACCTTGGCCGGGAGCAGTACGGCGACGAACCGATGATGGACAGGCGTTGGAACAATGATCCGGCGCATCGACCGGCATTGGCAAAGTATTCGGGCGATTT